>JBEBXO010000030.1:0-30608 GCA_040391585.1 Paenimyroides ummariense
TTACACTGGTCACTTTAAACCAGAATACACTGGTCACATTCACCAGAATCTACACTTATAAAGCTCCGACAGGGTTAAATCGTCGAATTTTTTAATTTTAATGTTCATTAAAGTTTATGGTTTTAATAATTGCTTCTATCTCTAACAACTGGTCACGCTTGTTTTTAAACGGATTGTTAATATATCCTTCAATAAACAGATAGCGTTTGTAATAATCGTCGCGAATGGCATAACACACAAACGGTCCTTTTAAGTAATCGTTGGCGGTTTCCCAATTGCCAACTATTTTATAAACCGGTAGTTCCTGTAGTTTTTCTTTTGTTATGTTTACATTTTTAGCAGGATCTGTAACAATATAACCAGAATCTTTAGCGGTATGTAAAAATTCTTTTCCGATGTAATTTCGTGCTTGTAACAGATGTTTTTCTACTGATCCGCTTTCGTTTTCAATTTCTGCTATCGAAAACTCATACAAAACCAGATTTAAACTGCCCGATGATAGATCCTTCTGATACCATAAAAAAGGAAATTCGTTTTTAACCTGCAAATGATAGGCATCGGGAATTTTCAGCGTACAACCAAAATAATCTTTTAATTCATGCAGATCCTGAGTGGAATTTCTAACAACTTCATGCATCTGTTCGTTTAATTCAGACGATTTGAATACCGAAATAATAGAATCGGCACGTGTATTAAAAAGTTTCAGCAAATCGGCGGTATTGCGGGCACGCAGAAAAAAATAATTCTGCGGTGTGGCATTTACACTTTTTTGCAGCAGAAATTCATGCACGGTATTGGTAGAAAACAGCACAATATTGCGCGCATTTTTTGCACGTGTGGTAAATATTTTAGGATCGATCTGCACCAAATCAAACTGCGGCTCGGTATCGATACTGCCGGCAACGGGCTGCGCCAATTTATGTCTGATGCTGTCGCCCAATTTACCGATCCACAAACTGTCATCAATTACCAAAACAATTTCGTTGCGATTACCAAACGATTTGTTTAAATTAACAGTCGCAGTTTCGGTATTTTTCTTACAGCCAATTATAAATCCTGCAATAATCAACAAATAAAAAACGGTATGCTTCATATTTTGTACCATAGATTACCGTAAAATTACGCAAACCCGAACAATTTATCCCTTGAATCGAAACATAATTGTAAATTAGAAGTCGGTTAGATTTTTTAAACCCAATATTTTCTGCTATTTTTAATAGTATTTTTGATAAAACTTTTGTGATGCAGATACTGGTTATTGAAGACGATAAAAGAATTAGCGACTTTTTAATTAAAGGGCTGGAAGAGAACGGATACATTGTTACGCTTTGTAAATCGGCAGAAGATGTTTTGAACGATTTTTTAAGCATACGGTTCGATCTGATTATTTGCGATATTATGCTGCCGGGAATCGACGGCATTCAGTTGGTACAAACGCTGCGTTTTAAAAACAATTTTACGCCGGTTTTAATGTTAAGTGCCTTGAATTCGGTTCAAGATAAAATTTCGGCGTTAGATTACGGTGCAGACGATTATATTACCAAACCTTTTCATTTCGATGAATTATTGTCGAGAATTAAAGCGTTAACTCGTAGAAATCAGCAAAAAGCACCCGAAAAAACAGCAAACATAAAAAGATATGATGATCTGGAAATCGACCTGGATCAATACAAAGTTTTTGTAAACGGATCGGAAGTTGAACTTTCTCCGCGCGAGTTTAAACTGCTGAATTATCTGGTTGAAAATGAGAACAAAACCGTTACCCGCGTACAAATTTTAAACGCCGTTTGGGGCATTACCTTTAACAATCATACCAACGTTGTTGATGTTTACATTTCGTACCTGCGCAATAAAATCGAACAAAACAACAGTAAATATATTCATACGGTAAAAGGTGTTGGTTATATGTTTAAACTATAAGTTATGAAGTTAAAGCACCGTTTATCGTTATATTCTATTGTAATTTTCAGTATCATCATCGTGATTGTTTCTACGGCAGTTTACTTTTCGTTTTATAATCAAATGGAAAAAAAAGAACTGCAATCGTTGGAAAACAAAACACTTTTAGCGGCAGTTTATTATCTGGAACAAGACGAGCTGCCTGCATTGGAACACGAGAATATTAAAAGTCAGCTGTTAAAAACCATTTCGCGAAAAAACATTGTGGTTTACGATGAATCGAACAGAAAATTCAGCGGCGATATGTATTTCGACAAGAATATTTCATCGACATTCATAGAAAGTGTCCGACAAAAAAGGAACGATTTTATTACCACCGAACTCTATTTTTACAACGGAATTTACTATAACGACAATCAAGGTGATTTCGTGGTGATTACCCGAGAACCCAAAAGCGAATTTAACGATCAAATGCAGTCCTTGCTTCATATTTTAATACTTGTTTCGGTTGGCGGATTGATCTTTATTTATTTTTTTTCTCAGTATCTGGGTTATATCGCATATCAGCCCATTATTAAAATTATCGATCAAATTAAAGAGCGCGATACCAATAACTTTAACCAGCCGCTTGCGTTGAATAAGCCGTATGCCGAAATTGAAGATCTGATAACAACCTATAATCATTTTATTGATAAAATTGGACAGACATTTACCGTACAAAAGAATTTTATCGATTATGTATCGCACGAACTCCGCACACCCATAACTGCCCTACTCGGAACGTTAGAAGTTACCAACAATAAAAAACGAACGTTAGAAGAGCACGAAAAAACAATCAATCAGCTTAAACAGTACACCAACGATTTACAGGAAACATTAGACCAAATGATGCTTTTATCGGGTGCCAAAACAAGTTTTGAGTTTGAACCTGTGCGTATTGACGAAGTGGTCTGGCAGGTTATAGAAAATGCCGTTTTATACCACAAGGCCACGATTGATGTTGATTTACAGGTAACAAACGATGCACTTTTAACTGTGCAAGGCAATGAAAAAATGCTGGAACTGGCGTTAAACAATCTAGTGGGTAATGCCATAAAATACTCCAACAACCAACTGATAAAAATTCTTTTTTACGAAGAAGACAATCGTTTATGTTTGTCGATTTCAGACCAAGGAATCGGTATTCCCGAAATCGATTTGGAACAGATAAAACAAAACTTTTACCGCGGGCACAATACCCAGCAATTTCAAGGTAAAGGCATTGGTTTGTCTATGGCAAACATTATTTTAAACCTTCACAATATTAAGCTGCAATTATCGTCGAATCAACCAAAAGGTACTAAGGTAAAATTGGTTTTCTAATCCAATTCTAATTTTAAACACAATCCATCTTAATCTTCGCTTTCTACTTTTGAACAGCTAAAAGTATGTAGAAGTGAGAAGAATATATCTGTCTATAATTTTAATAGGGTTTACCACTTTTGTGAAAGCCCAAACCTATACCGTTGCCGATCTTGAACAACAGTTTTTAGAAAAGAACTACGTTTTAATTGCCGGCAAATACAACATTGCCAAAGCCGATGCCGAAATTGTGCAGGAAAAACTGTGGCCAAATCCTACCTTAAGTATTTCGGAAGTCAATTTGTGGAAAACCTATCAAATTGAAGAACAGCCTTTCCTTTTCGGGAACTACGGCAACAACCAGCAAATATCAATAGAGTTGGAACAATTGGTAGAAACCGCAGGCAAACGCAAGAAAAGAGTCGCTATTAAACGGCTGGAGAAAAACAGTGCCATTTTCGATTTTGAAGAATTAATGCGTGGTTTAAAAAAAGAACTCCGCCAGAATTATTATTCGTTAAACAGAATTCAGACTGAAGAAATTCTTCTGAACAGCATTGTTTCGTTGTTTACACAGATGAACAGTCAGTTCGAACGACAAGCAGCTTTGAAAAACATTCCTACGGCTGAATTTTACCGAATACAGACAGAATTAATCGGTTTGCAAAAGGAAAAAATTGAACTGGAAAAAGAGAAAACGGAAAGTTTGAACAAAATGCGATTGCTTACACAGAATGCTTCGTTAGATCTTTCTGACATCCGTTTTTCTGATCTTCCGTTTGTATCAAAAGAAATTCCGTTGAATATTAAAGATCAGGCAAAAGAAAACAATATTGCATTACAGCGCCAGTTGAACGAAACCGGAATTGCACAAAACCAATTACAGTTAGAAAAAGCATTACGTGTTCCCGATCTTACTTTTCAGATTAACTACGATCGTGGCGGTAACATTATGCGCGATTTTGTTGGCGTTGGTGTAAGTATCGATCTGCCTGTTTTCAACACCAACAAAGGTGCAATCAGCGCAGCAAAGCACAACATAGATCAGCAACTAACGCAGCAACAGGTTTTAGAAACCGAACTAACAACTAACGTCAACGTTTTGCAAGAACAGTTGGTGTTGATGGATCAATCGCTAAAAAGCTGGTCGAACATTAAAACTGAGGAGCAGCAGCAAATGATTGAAAACTACAAAAAACACCTGCAAAACAAGCAGATTACTTTAATAGAATTTATCGATTTTACACAGGCATACCGCGAAGCACAGCAGGCATATCTTGAATTATTGGAAAATTACCACCATACCGTTGAAGAACTACAATACATAACGGGCAAAGATTTTTAACATGATGAAAAAAAACAGCTTACTAATTTTATTGTCGGGCTTGCTTTTAACAGCCTGCCAAACTAAGACCGAAACAGCAGAAAACAAGTCTGAAACCCAGGAAGCGTTCTGTTTAAGCGATCAGCTTAAAAAAACCACCACAATGGCAGCCGTTACCGAACAGCCAATAAGCGAACAACTGGCGTTATCGGGCAAAATAGAATACAACGAAAACGATTTGGTTGCCTTTAAAAGTCTGCTGCAGGGAATCATTGAAAAAGTGCATTTTGAACTGGGCGACTATGTAAAACAAGGTCAGGTTCTGGGTGTGGTAAAATCGAACGAAATTCAAGATCTGGTGCAGCAGAAAAGATATCAGGAAAACCAGATCGCCCTTTACAAAAAACAATTGCAAAGCAAACAGGAATTGTTGAACGACGGCATGGCATCGCAACCCGAAGTTTCAGAAATAGAATTTGCATTAAGTGCGGCCAGAATCGAAGCCGACAAAATCAACGCATCTCTAAAAATGTTCAGATCAACAGGCAACGGATATTTCCAAATTCTGGCGCCCAAAAACGGCTACATCGTTCAAAAAAATATGAGTACCGGTCAGTCTATTACCGACGATGATGCTGATGCGCTTTTCTCTATATCAAACCTAAAAGAAGTTTGGGTAATGGTAAATATTTACGCGAACAATTTAAAATTCATTCAAAAAAACGATATGGTTAAGGTTAGAACGGTTGCGTATCCTGACAAGGTTTATCCCGGAAAAATTGATAAGATCTACAATGTTTTCGACGATAACGAACACGTAATTAAAGCGCGGGTTGTGTTGGAAAATCACGATTTAAATCTGATGCCCGGTTTAAGTGCCGATATTATTATCGATAAAAACAACACCCAAGGCAGTGCGTTTGCCATACCTAATGCAGCCAAGGTTTTTAGCAACAACAAAGAATATGTGGTGGTTTACAAAAACAACTGCTCTATGAGCGTTCGGCAGATAAATCCTGTGGCTGGTAACGAAGAATACACGTTTGTAAACGAAAAATTTGCTGCAGACGAAAAAGTTATTACCACCAACGCACTCATCATTTTTGAACAAATAAACCAATAGCAGTCATGCAAAAATTTGTACAGAACATTGTAACCTTTTCCCTGCGAAATACCACCTTTGTGCTTTTTGGCGTACTGGCGTTGCTTTTTGGGGGAATTTACGCCTTAAAACACACACCTATTGAAGCATTTCCGGATGTTACAAACACGCGTGCCCGAATTATTACACAGTGGCCCGGACGTAGTGCCGAAGAAATGGAAAAACTGGTTACACTGCCTATTTCAAAGGTAATGAACAGCATTCCGCAAAAATCAAACATCCGGTCTATTTCGCTTTTCGGACTTTCGGTTGTTACAGTTCAGTTTGAAGACGGAGCCGATGATTTTTACGCACAGCAATATGTATCAAACAAACTTGCCGGAGTAGATTTGCCCGAAGGTGCCGATGCCGAAATTGAACCGCCGTCTGGCGCCACTGGTGAAATTTTTCGTTATGTGATTAAAAGCGATTTACCTCTGAAAGAAGTTACCGCCATTCAGGATTGGGTGATAGAACGCGAACTGCTTTCGGTTTCGGGTGTTGCCGATGTAGTGAGTTTTGGTGGCGAGGAAAAAACCTACGAAATTAAAATCAACCCTACCGAACTGAAGAATTTCGATCTGTCGCCGTTAGATGTTTACGAAGCGGTTTCAAAATCGAATGTGAATGTTGGTGGCGATGTTATTGAACAGGGAAATCAGGCGTACGTGGTGCGCGGTGTAGGTTTGCTGGATAAGATTGAAGACATTGGAAACATTACCATAAAATTAAACGGATCGACACCCGTATTGATTAAAAATGTTGCCGATGTTGTGGTATCGCACAAACCAAGATTAGGACAAGTAGGATATAACGAAAAAGACGATCTTGTTGAAGGTATTGTTATCATGCTTCGTGGAGAAAATCCTTCGGAAGTTATTGATAATCTAAAAGAAAAAATCACCGAATTAAACGAACGTACCCTGCCCGACAATGTAAAAATTGAAACAGTGGTAGATCGTACCAAATTGGTTGATAATACCGTAAAAACCGTATCAAAAAACCTGGTTGAAGGTGTCCTTTTAGTGTCATTAATCGTTTTTATCTTCCTTTACAACTGGAAATCAACGGTTATTGTAGCATCGGTTATTCCGCTGGCGTTTTTGTTTGCCATCATCATGCTTAAAATACAGGGATTGCCCGCCAATCTTATCTCCATGGGTTCGCTCGATTTTGGTTTACTCCTCGAAGGAACCCTCGTAATTGTTGAAACAGTGTTCGTTGCCCTCGCTACCATGTCGCATAAAGTGGGTGCCGAACGTTTTGCAAAAATGAGCAAAATGGGAATTATTAAAAAAAGTGCCGGAAGCGTGGCATCATACATCTTTTTTGCACTGATTATATTGATTGTGGCATTATTACCAATTTTCTCGTTCCAGAAAGTAGAAGGCAAAATGTTTACTCCGCTGGCGTTTACATTGGGTTACGCGCTGTTAGGTTCGTTAATTTTAAGTTTAACCTACGTACCGGCAATGTGTAAGCTTCTGTTTACAAAAAACATTGAAGAGAAGGAAAATTTTATCACAAGATTCTTCCAGAAAACCATTTTCGGACTTTATGCAACGGCTTTCAAATTCAAAAAAGCAACCATTGTTATCTTTTTGGCGATCTTGGGAATTTGTATGTTTAAGTTTATGAATTACGGATCGGAATTTCTGCCGAAGTTGAATGAAGGAGCGATTTACATTCGTGCAACTTTGCCGAATAGTGTGAATTTAAAAGAATCGACCCGACTTACAAAGGAAATGAAACAGCTGATGCAGAAAGATTGTGAGGAAATTGATTTCATTTTGACACAAACCGGTCGACCGAATGATGGAACGGATCCAACAGGATTTTTCAACATAGAATTCAACATTCAGTTGAAAGATGCCGCAGATTGGACACGAAAGGTTTCAAAAGAAGACATTATTCAGGAACTTCGAACCAAACTGAGCCATTACCCCGGAATTACTTTTGGTTTCAGTCAGCCAATTCAGGACAATGTGGAAGAATACGTTGCCGGAGTTAAAAGTTCGCTGGTAATTAAAATTTTTGGCGATGATTTGTACGATCTCGAAAAATATGCCAATAAAGTTGCCGCGTCTATTGCTAAAGTAAATGGCGTTACCGATATCAACGTTTATAAAAACATTGGTTTGCCGGAATTACGCATTCAACTGCACGATTCTAAAATGGCACGATACGGCATTCAAACCGCCGATGTTCAGGCTGTGATTGAAATGACAATTGGCGGACAGGCAGCTACCAAATTTTACGAAGGCGACCGTAAGTTTGATGTAATCCTGCGTTTTCAGGAAGCTTACAGAGATTCACCTGAAAAAATTGGAAACATTCTGATTCCTACAAGCAACGGACACAATATTCCACTACAGGAAATTGCTACGATTGACTATAAAACCGGGCCGGCATTTATTTATCGCGAAGGCAATAGTCGTTACATAGGAATCGGTTTCAGTATCGAAGGTCGTGATTTGGGCAGTACCATTGCCGAAGCCAAGCAGGTTGTGGCTAAAGAAGTCAAACTGCCTAAAGAAAATTATACCGAATGGGCTGGTGAATTTGAGAGTAAAGAACGCGCAACAAAACAGCTGGCATTGGTTGTACCGGTTTCTTTAGTACTTATTTTACTGCTGCTTTATACCAATTTTGGCAACATGAAAGATACCGCCATTGCATCATTAACGCTACCTTTTGCCTTTATCGGTGGATTTATTTCGCTTTGGCTTACAGGAACGGTTTTCGGAATATCGGCAGGTATCGGTTTCATTATTCTGTTTGGTGTGGCAACGATTGACGGAATTGTTTTGATTGGCGTAATAACCGATAATCTGAAACACAAAATGAAGTTGAAAGAAGCTATTGCAAGCGGTGTTAAAAGCAGAATCCGACCAGTAGTTATGATTGCCTTAATGGGATCAATGGGATTACTTCCCGCGGCACTATCAACCGGAATGGGATCAGAAATACAAAAACCACTCGCAATTATGATTGTAGGCGGATTGATTGTGTGTTTAATTTTATCATTTTCGATATTGCCCGTTGTATTCTACTACGCCTACAGAAAGGAAAAAGAATAAAAGTAAATTATTAAAATACAGATAACCTTTACCTAACTATCGTACCAAAGCATTGCCGTAATTTAGTAGTGTCTTTAAACAAAATAGTTAATTATTAATTTAACGAGAGGGGTGTTTTTATCTGCTAAAGCAAGTTGTGAAACTTGCTTTTTCTTTTAAATAAAGAATTTGTATTTTCGCAAAAATTTTTTAATCATGAAAAAACTAACACTTATTGCCTTATTGGCATTTTTTGGTACAGCAAATGCCCAAACCGAAACAGCAACCACATCACCAACCGCTAAAGGAAATTGGATTATAGGAGGCTCGACCAATTTAGGGTTCAACAGCAATAAAGCAACTCAAAAGTCAGGAGACTATTCTGTAGACGGACAAAAAACCACCACTTTTAATGTAACACCTACTGTAGGTTATTTTGTAATTGACAATTTGGCTGTAGGATTGAATTTAGGTTATGAAGTTCAAAAACAGGATGCATCTTACGATTTCAATCAAACAGCAAAAGTAACCAATACTGTTTTTTCGGTTATTCCTTCTGTAACCTATTTTATTGAAGCCGATTCTAAAGCTTTTCCTTACATAAGTGCAGGAGCTGGATATGCAGCAATAAAAACGAAAGTAGCATCTACCGAAACACAAAATGATAACTTTTTTGTTTGGGGTGGAAAAGCAGGACTAGCTTACTTTATAACGCCAAGTATTGCAATTGATTTGGGATTGAATTACCAACAGCTTTCAACTAAATATGAAGAAACTTTTAGTACAACGGAAAATAAAGTAATTTTCAAAACGCTTGGAGCTTCTATCGGATTCAATTTTGTACTATAATCGGAAAGGCTCGACAAATGTCGAGCCTTTTTATATTTCAAGATATATTATTTAATTAAGAATAGCAGCAATTCCAGGTAATGTTTGTCCTTCTAACATTTCCAACATAGCACCACCGCCTGTAGAAACATAGCTTACTTTATCGTCTAAACCAAACTGTTTTACTGCTGCTACAGAATCTCCGCCGCCTACTAACGAGAAGGTTCCTGCTTCTGTTGCATCGGCAATAAAATTACCCAATGTAATGGTTCCAGCGGCAAATTTTTCCATTTCGAAAACGCCTAAAGGTCCGTTCCATAAAATAATTTTAGATCCCATAATTACTTTATTTAATTGCTCCAATGTTTTTGGACCAACATCCAATCCTTGCCATCCGTCAGGAATATCGTTTGCAGGAACAATTTTAGTGTTTGCATCGTTAGAAAATGCATCGGCAGCAACAACATCAACCGGAATATGAATCTGTACGTTTTTAGCTTTTGCTTTTTCTAAAATTTCCAACGCCAATTCCATTTTATCGTCTTCAACAAGAGAACTACCAATCTTTCCGCCTTGTGCTTTTATGAAAGTAAACATCATTCCACCGCCAATAATCATGTGATCTACCTTATCTAAAATATTTTCGATAATCGTAATTTTAGACGATACTTTAGATCCGCCTAAAACAGCCGTAACAGGTTTATCGGTTGAATTCAGAACTTTATCGATACTTTCAATTTCTTTAGCCAATAAAGTTCCAAAACATTTATCGTTCGGGAAAAATTTCGCAACAATTGTGGTAGAAGCATGTGCGCGGTGTGCTGTTCCAAAAGCATCATTCACATACACATCGCCTAATTTCGACAATTTTTCTGCAAAAGCTTCGTCGCCCGCTTCTTCTTCTTTATAAAAACGCAGATTTTCCAACAAAATCACATCGCCTGCTTTTGCATTGGCAACTACTTTTACAACATCAGCACCTACAGAATCGTTTACAAAAGTTACTTTTCTGCCCAAAACCTCTTCTACTTTCGATACGATGTGCTTTAAAGAAAATTTATCTTCCGGTCCGTTTTTTGGTCTGCCCAAATGCGACATCAATATTGCCACACCGCCATCGTTCACAATTTTATCGATTGTTGGTTTTGCAGCAACAATACGGTTATCGTCGGTTACCTGAAACTGATCGTTTAAAGGCACGTTAAAATCTACGCGGATAATGGCTCTTTTGTTGTTGAAGTTAAAATCGTTTATTGTTTTCATTGCTTTTTTATGTAGTTGAATTGTTTGTAAAGCGCAAATATACAATTTTGTATTTTGTTTGTTTATACAGAATTACAAGGTTTCATAAAAATAAATTACATTTATATTTGTTAGCAAATCCACGTTTAAAAAAGCTATTTTTGCAGTATGAAATTTTCAGATATCGTAGGTCAAAACCACTTAAAAAACCATTTGGTAAACAGCGTTCAGAAAGGCAGAATTCCTCATGCCCAATTGTTTATTGGTCCGGAAGGAAGCGGCACGTTATCAATGGCGTTGGCGTATGCCCAATACATTATCTGCAACAATAAAGGTAGTGAAAACGAAGGCGGATCTGCTGCCTGCAATTTAAAGTTTGATCATCTGCAACATCCCGATCTGCATTTTGTGTATCCGGTTGCCACTACTGACAGTATTAAATCAAACGCGACAAGTGATGATTTTATGAGTACCTGGATCGATTTTTTAAAGGAAACTCCGTATGGATCTGTTAACGATTGGTACGAAGCAATAGGGATTCAAAAAAAGCAGGGAAATATTTCGGTTCACGAAGCGGCAAGTATCCTTAAAAAGCTTATTTTAAAGCCGTTTGAAGGCGGTTATAAGGTAATGATTATCTGGATGGCAGAAAAGATGAATACCGAAGCTGCAAACAAGCTGTTGAAGCTGTTGGAAGAACCTACCGATAAAACGGTTTTTATATTGATTGCCGAAGACGAAAAAGCAATCTTGCAAACCATACTGTCGCGTTGCCAGATTTTACATTTTAATGCTTTAAACGAACAGGAAATTGTTCAGGGATTGATTGAAAAAGAAAACTGTGATGAGGTTGATGCTTACAGTATTGCCAAACAGGCACAGGGAAATTACAACAAAGCATTGAAACTGCGGTATAATATTACAAACGAATATCCGTTTGACGAATGGTTTGTTACTTGGGTTCGTGCGGCGTTTCGTGCCAATAAAAATGCGCGTGTTGTAAGCGATTTAATTAAATGGAGCGATGAAATTTCGGCAATTGGTCGTGAAAAACAAAAGCTTTTTTTGAATCACTGTATGGAATTATTCCGCCAGGCTTTACTGTTAAATTACAGCACCGCCGAATTGGTTTACATGGAACCGAAGGTTGATAATTTTAAACTGAAGAATTTTTCGCCTTTTGTAAACGAACACAATATTTTAGAAATTTATCAGGAAATTGAAGATGCAACCTACCATATAGAACGCAACGGAAACGCCAAAATGATTTTTACCGATCTATCTATTAAACTGACGAGGTTGATTCATAAGAAATAATTTATTATTATTTTTCGATTTCGTTTTGCAGTTTAAAAATAATTTATACATTTGTAACTCATAAGTGTTTTTTTTGGTTATAGAAAAGCATCTGTCTTCATTGACAGGTGCTTTTCTTTTTTTATGCTACTGCCGTATTATTAAAACCAACTCTCTTTTTCCACGCACTTACTGTATTACGACTTAAATTGAATTTTTGTGCCGTTTCAATATTGCTTAATTTATTTTCTTGTTGATACTTTAAAACTTTTGTAATCGTTGAAGGATCGTATGATTTGTGCTTGTTTACTTTGTTTTCATCGCCAAAAATCATCTTATTGAGACTTAAAACATCATAGAAATCATTAATTTCCTTTTCTAACACAATGGCTCGCAATTCTTTCTTTTCCGGGAATTTCAAGTCTAAAATGTCTTGAAATATTCTTTTATAATTTATGCTCATCTTATTTATTATATTTTTTAATCCAGTTATGCAAAGTGGTTTTAGGAATACCATACAATTCGGTGATCTCTGCTTGTGTTTTCATTTTATTTTCAATTAATTCCAGTACAAAATCAATGATTTCTTTTGTATAGATGCTTTTGCGGAACACAGGTATTTCAGTCTCGGGTTTTCGTGGTGTATGCTGACTGTTATTTGTTGGCGCGTAAAAAAGCAGATGCTGCGAGTACACCCTGAACAAATCGTATTTTATCACCTTACTCAATTTTAACAGCAGTTCACTGTCTAAACTTTTAGAATGATATATTTTAGTCAGTTCCGTTTCCGACATCTCTAAATAGTTGCATATTTTATAGGGATCTAATTGATCCTCTTTTACTATTTTTTTTATTAATTCGCCTATATGTATCTCTTTAAAATTCATAACTAAAATGAATAAAACAATTACTGTAGCTATCTATAAAGTCATAATATATTAATTGATAAAGCGAGGAATAAATTCCTCGCTCTAACTTAACAACAATAACTATTTCCTTTTTTCAACTCCCTAAAAAATCATAATAGAATTCTTTGTTTATTATTTGATTTTTGATTAACTCTCAAAGACCGCTTTACTTCTGTTTGCCTTAACAGAATTTTAGTTGAACAATTATTTAAAATTCTATTATACAAAGTTAAAATGTTGAAAATGAATATTGTGTCGTACATATTTAGATTTTTTGTAGAATTAGTTCTACTCGCTTAGCCTAGATCTATAAAAACAAAAACCGGGGAAATATATTCCTCGGTATATTTAATTTGCTATTATTTGCGGCTGTGTAAATATGCTTTTTCTCTGCAATTCCTGTTTTAAAATAGTTTGCTGTCCAAAATAAAAAAAGCCTTTCAAATTTTATTTCTGAATTTTTCAATACACATATTTTATATAGATCATATCGTTTTTACAGCTGGTTATTCTGGCTATAATTACCTTAATTTTTTTTAAAGACAATGACCCACGCGTTGTATATGCCTGTGCATTTAGTGAGTGTTGCCAACCAAACTCACCCTACGGGTGTACAATCACCCTCGTAATTATATTATTATTACATAATAAGTTCTATTCCCGCCTTATCGGCCTTATATTTTATCTTCGTCATCAGGTTGTAGTAGCTCCAGTTCCTTAACACAAATTCTTCTGCTTTTGCAACCTCCATCTTTTCCTGCTGGTCCACAAGAATCAATGTACCCGCCTTATGTTCCACACATAAATCTATCAGCCTTTTACTGTAAACATGCAAACGGTTGTTCACGTAGTTGCTTTCTGCTTTTTTAAGTTTTTCTGTTGCTTTTAATTTTCTTCTGGTTCCTTTGTCAGACCGGCAATAATCGGCACCAATGCGTGCACGTTCAAGAGATGCCTGTATGGCAAGCCTTCTGTAAAGAAATTCTTCCTGCGTTCCAATAGTATAGCGTGCCCTACCTATTTTAACGATCAGCGGATATTCAAACGACATGGAAGCCTCTGCAATGATCTCCGGTTTAAGTGTGTGCTCTTCCTTCTTTATTTCAAACACCGGAAGCCAGAATACCTTACCGTCATGTATTTTTATGTGTGACGAACACATTTTTATTTCACCGCCTATCACCTGTTGCAGCAGTTTGGTTTTTTCTGCCCTGCCCCTTCCCAGATAGATACGGAACGGTATCGAGAACAACCTGAAATAGAATGTCCGTTTCTCTTCGTTATAACAAAATCCGCCAATACCTTCCAATCCAAAAGGAAATGCCATTGTTTTCTTAAAGTTTTTTATGGAGCGTTCGCCTTTACAGTAAGCTTCACTTTCTTTTCTAAAAGACGATATTAAGGCGTTGTTTAAACAAGACAGTATATTCATGGGCATTTCGCCCTTGAACCGGTCTGACAATACGCGGTAGGTGGTATTGATACGCGAACGTGTAAGCATTCCAGCATCGTCCTTCTTTTCATCTGCCAGTTTGTACTGTACCCCTTCGGTGAGGTAAAAGAATTCCTTAAGCATTTCCTGCACATAAAGGTGCGATACAATAAGGTTTGCCGCACGGTAGCATCTGTTGCGCCAACGGTACAGTTTGTCCATTGCCTCTTTCCGTTGTTCATACGTAGGCAGGTCTACCACGATACGCAACTTATGTGTCAGTTTCATTGTTGTCTTTTCCATAATACCGTTTCTTATAATAACTGTTTCATATCTCGCTGTGTAAATTTATAGGCTGCCATAAACTCCTGCTGTACTTCCTTCTGTGAAAGGTTGAGTTCTTGGGCGATGGCTGCAAAGGAAAATTTCTTTTCGCAGCGCAGCATTAATACCTGTGACTGTCTTTCGCTTATGGTTTGAGGTACTGTTTCAGCCACGCCTGTATCTTTTTTCTCAAGTACCTTACGCCGGTCAACAATAACTTTTATATCTTCTATCGCCCGCCGTACCTCGTTAACGGTTTCCGTGGTGCCCTTTCCCATCACCTGTGCAATGGCTTTGTACCTAAAGCCGTATTTTAAACAAAGGTTGATCAGATGCCGTCTTTCAGGGCGAATCAGCGGTAACACCGTATTTAGATGGTCAAAAAACTTTTGGTCTGCTTCCTGGTCCTTCAGATTTTGAACTGCATCAGCAGGGTCATAACCCGTTACAGAGTTCTCATAATTTTCATAACTCTCGAACGAGTGAACATTGGTCTTGAAAAACTTATTTCTTGGTTTTGCATGGTGGGCATAGCAATTTCTTTTCATCACAAACTTCAGGAAAAACAGTATATGTAACGGGTCTTTTATTGTTTCCCTGCACTCCCATAATTTTAAAAAAGTATCCTGTACCAAGTTTTCCACGACAAAATCATCGTCGATCCACCGTCTACCCGCCCAAAAAATAAGTCTTCTGTATTGGGCATGAATATTTTCTAAAGCAGCGGGGTCACTTTTTTTTAATAATTCAAAATTTCTTTCTGGCATAATGGGGTGATTTTTAATTATACTTCTCTGACGGTATACTTTATAGTTTGTTACCTTGAACATATTTAGATGAAAGATCTCTTTTGATTTTCAATCAAAATCCTAATACTGAACCACTCCAGATTTAAAAACGACATTAGTTTTTCAGCGAGTGTCAACTCTTTGAAGAAAAGCAGTAAATCAAATACGACCGAAGGGAGCGATTATTTGATTGCTTTTAGAAAAGTTAGTTGACCGTTGAAAAAATAGAGTCTTGATCTTTTGTAACTTTTACATCAAGGTAAAAGTTAAATACAAATTACAGAGCTGAATGTTCTTCAAATATTTAAATCTCGCTTCAATAAACTCATCCTTGAATCAAAACCTAATAGAAATATTTCGATTCTCATTCTCCATAATTCGTAATTGAAACATTCGGATTCTCTGTACTTTTTAAAGATAAAAAGTACCAAAAATCTTTCTTTTCTGTCTTGCCTCAGTTCAAAAACGGTTGAACCACTCCTCGTTCACTAGCTGATCGAAACGTCGCTCCGCTCCCCGATCATCTTACGCTCACATCGTCGGCTCAACTATCGTTTTATGAACTAATGGCGCTATGATCCTACCCACTAGTCAATTTCCTTTTTTCAATCAAAACCCAATACATTTATTTAAGTTGTCATGCTGCACTTGATGCAGCATCGCATCTAGTTTTCCCTACAGTTTGTCATCTTAAACAGAATGAAAGATCTTAATCTGTTTTCAATCAAAAATCCAATCCTACAATTACCACAATCCAAAACTGAGCATTCACAACGCAGTGAGCGTCGATTCGATGAAAATAGCGTTAAATCAAATACGACCGTAGGGAGCGATTATTTGATTTCGCTATTAAATCGCTAATCGACCACGAGTAGTGACGCTCAGGAGTTTTGTTTCTTTTGCGACCAAAAGAAAAAACATCCTTCAATCTGTCTTCAATGATTACTTTCTTTGTACTTTTCACGCACGAAAAGTACCAAAAGTGCTTTTATTGCGGCGATCTTCTAATCGGTCGAAATTCACTTTTGAAGCTACCAGATCGAAACGTCGCTATGCTCCCCGATCTGCTTACGCTCCATGCAGTGTTTCGACCCTCGATCAAAACCTCATACCGCTTGGTTTATAGTCCTATTCTCTTTCAAATCAAAACCCTATTACTGTACAATTCCCGATTTAAAACCGACATTATTTTTGAGCAGCCTGTCCCGCTCACTAGCGGGAAGTGTCAAATAGGCGAAATTTCCGTAAAAAGAAATGCTGTTTGAGAACTTGTTCGAGTTTATTTCTTTTAGGAAATGAGACTTAATTTGACCGTTGAAAAAATAAAGTCTTGATCTTTTCTAACTTTTACATCAAGGTAAAAGTTAAAGAAAACTGGCAAAGCAGGATGATCTTAAATCCTTCAATCTGTCTTAAATGATTCCTTTCTCTGTACTTTTCATGCCCGAAAAGTACCAAAAGTGCTTTTTTTTTATCTTGCCTCAGTTCAAAACGGTTGAACCACTCCTCGTTCACTAGCTGATCGAAACGTCGCTCCGCTCCACGATCATCTTACGCTCTCTTCGTCGGTTCAACTATCGCTTTTTCACTAATGGCGCTTTAATCCTCCTTATTAGTATACTCTGTTTTCAATTAAAATCCTGATGCTGAACAATACCCGATTTAAAAGCGACATTATTTTTTCAGCGAGTGTCAACTCTTTGAAGAAAAGCAGTAAATCAAATACGACCAAAGGGAGCGATTATTTGATTTGCTTTTAGAAAAGTTTGTTGACCGTTGAAAAAATACAGTCTTGATCTTTTGTAACTTTTACATCAAGGTAAAAGTTAAAGAAAAATTGCAAGGCTTAGTCTTCTTTTAAATAAGCATTAAACAAACTTAACCCTGAATCAAAACACCATAAACTGATTTCCCTAATCCATTGTTCCCTTATTCCCTAAAACCCAACCCTTTTTAAAGCCCCTACACCACAACCAAATTATTTCAACCCCTAATTTGGAAAATACAAATAAAGGCAATACTTTTAAAGTGCGAGTTTATAAGTTAAAATGCCCTAAATATTTGGTGCCAAAGCAATTTGGTACATTATATACGGAACTGACATTTGTGTATAGCAGATTATCACACTGCTACCACACGGTAAGCCTGTTGCTGTTATATAACTTTTTGGTGCAGGAGCAGAAAAAGGAAAAGTTCAGCACCTTATTAAGGCGGATGCGTTATGGCGGTATGTACAAATTTCGTTCTCATAAATAAGATTTTATGTGGTTATGGAACGATGTTTCTACAGTATGAAGAATTCTTTGCAGAAAAAGCAAGGAGCGGTTTCACACTTTAGTATCGAGGGCGACCAAACCCGTCTTTAAAACATTGAAGTTAAAAAGCTACTACCTAAAGCATATGTGAAAACCGCCCATGCCGTGTACAAAAGTACAAAACTTTTTAGACATGGAGCGATTTCACGATACTCTCGATAGTAAAAATTGGTCGTTTCGATTCGAGAAAACATCGTTTTAATTCGTCATTGCAGACTAATTATCAATTCGCTAAAACAAATATACAAATATTTTTTTAAAACCCAACAAGTTGGGTTAATAATTTTAAATATAATGGCAAAAGAAATTATTTTTGAAACTACTCAGTTTGATTTTGACGTGATTAATCATGTTAAAGACTTACGCAAAAGCAAAGGTTATACACAGGATGAATTAAGTCTAAAAATGGGTGTTGCTAAAAGTTTTGTAAGTAACGTAGAGTCATATACACAACGTCATAAATACGCTACCCGTCACCTCACACTTTTAGCAAAAGCTTTTGGTTTTAAAAACATTTCCGATTTATTGAAATTTCCTACTCCTGAATATGATAAAATAAAAGTAACAGTGCAACAGACTTATAATGAAACAGGAACTAAAGTAATTAAAAGCGAAGTAGTAAAAATTGAGTCCGTTGAATAATATTTATTAAGAAGAAATATAAGTTATTAGTAAAAACCCAATAGAAAGTAATGCTTAGTATTTGGAAGTTTAGAAGTTTTCAACTTTGAAAAGCCAAGATAAGTTAACTGTAAAATAATAACCAAAAAAAAATATAGTGATTGAAATTAATAGAATAAAAAGTTTTACAGAAAGTGATGTAGAAATGCAAATAATATATCCGTTATTAAAAAATTCTGTACCAAATGGATTAAATTTTAAAGATTATAATATACAAACTAAACATAGCATTAAGAAAATCTTAATTGATAAAGGGACTTCAGAAAAATTATATTATCCCGATTTTGCAATAATAGTTGAAGGATTACCAATGATAATTATTGAAGCAAAAAAACCTGAGGAAAATCTAGAAGAAGCATATAGGCAAGCCTGTTTATATGCTAATGAAATTAATAGACAATTTAGTACAAATATTAATCCTTGCAAATATGTAATTGCTTGTGATGGCCTAAAACTATACGCCGGCTATTCAGATTCAAATCCTACCTTTAAAATTGAATATGATAATTGGATTGCAACGGATATAGCTTTCGATTCCTTTCTTCAGAAATTTAGTCTAAAAAGTATTGAAGTTGAAGCAAAAAAATGCAGAGCTATATTAGGTACAGAAACAAGATTTAAAAATCCAATTAATTTAATTGGCGGAAGAAAAATACAAAATTTAGAATCAAATAATTCATTTGGTGAAAATATTTCCATACAATATGAACATTTATTCAACCCTAAATTAGAAGTTGAAAAAGAAAACATCGTAAAGAATGCATATGTAAAACAAAATAAACTAGACGCACACATAAAACCAATTGACACTATTTTTGAAAGAAAAATTGCCGATTTAAATATAAAAGATGTTCTTGAGTCTTCTGAAATATTGGAAAGGTTCAAAAAACTGAACGAATTGAATAATAAAGTATTATTACTAATTGGGAGTGTAGGTTCCGGAAAGTCAACTTTTACAAGTTATTTAAAAGAAGTTGCATTGCAGGAAGAAATTAGAAAAAACACATTCTGGGTTAATTTAAATTTAAATGAATCTCCATTGAATAAAGAAGAAATTTATAAATGGACTAAAAGTAATATTATCAAATTCATCAAAGAAAATATAAATAATATTGATTTTGATGATATTGATTATTTACTGGAATTATATAAAGTAAAGATTGACTCACTTAAAAAAGGAGTCTTAAAATTATTTTCTGAAAATGATCTAGATTACAAGAGAACTTTAGCTGAAAGTATTTTAAATTACCAAAATGATACTGACCTAACTCTTAATTGCTTAGTTGAAAAACATATAATATCCAATGGCAAAAGCTTGGTTGTTGTATTGGATAATTGTGATAAAAGAAATTCTGATGAGCAATTATTAATGTTTGAAGTTGCAAATTGGATTAAGGATAATATAAAATGTATTGTATTCCTGCCTCTAAGAGAGACAACTTATGAAAATCATAAATATGAAAAACCACTTGATACAGTAATTAAAGATCTTATTTTCAAAATAAACCCTCCAAGTTTAGAGCATGTATTACAGCAAAGAATTTCGTATATCAATAGTTTAAATAAAAATCACAAAGAAGGATTTTATAATTTGAGTAATAGTATAAAAGTTAAAATTCCTACAAAGGATGAAGAGAAGTATTTACATAGTATACTAGAATCTTTATTCGAGAATCAATTTTTCAAAACTTTAATTAATGGCTTTGCTGGGAGAAATATTAGAAATGGAATTGAGATATTTTTAGATTTTTGCAAAAGTGGCCATATTAACGAAAGTGAGATTACAAAAATGATAAACTCAGCATCTCCTCGCATATTACCCAACCACTTAATAAGTAAAGTCTTTATAAGAGGAAATAGAGTGTACTATAGTGATGAAAATTCTCGTGTTAAAAATTTATTTTATTGCAATCCAATCGATTCATTCAAGGATCCCTTTATAAGAATTTCATTATTAAAATTCTTATTTGAACATAAAAATTATAATGAATTCAAAAATTTTGAAGGCTATTTAAAAACTTCAGAAGTGATAAAGTATTTAAATTTGAGAGGTCACGATGAAAATACTTTAATTGAGCAATTAAAAGCTTTATTAAAAATGAATTTAATTGAAAATGAAACTTTAGATTCTGATACTTTTAATATAGAGGATTTAATAAAAATTACTAGTATTGGAATTGCTCATTTAAGAATGGTGAGAAATACTGACTATTTATCTGCTGTTGCAGAGGATTTTTGGTATAAAGACACTAATATAGCAAGTAATATTGCAAATAATATGGCAGGAAATGGCGAATACGCACACCTTTCTATCCAAAATGTCGCAGAACACGCAAGAAATTTTATAGTATATTTAGAAAGTTATTATAACACAAACCTATTACCTCTTCAAAACTCTATTAGCCATGAAAAATTTGAAGCACTAGATTTTGTACAAATTTATGAGGGTCTTGATGGTTTTGAGAAAAATATTAAAACTGATACAATACCAAACCTTATAATTGGCAATGAATATACAGGATCCATAGTAAACATACAAAATTATGGGATAATGTGTGAGATAGTTGATACTGATTTTTATGGATTACTTCATTCTTCTGTTCTACCTTTAGATTTTCAAACAAATTATAAACTTGGTATGAATGTAAAAGTGATTATAAAAGAGTTTGTAAACGAGCATAATAAATATAATTTAAAATTGATTTAATCTCAGATTACTCTACATCGGTACTGTTGTAAAACTCGAAATTTTCAGAGCATAAAAGTAAAACAACATAAAAACAAACCTCTTTAAAAGTTATTTTAGGGAGGCTTATTTTTATCCTTAATACTGAATCATGAAATAGCCAGTCAATAGTAAAGTTATTAATTAACAACCACCATCCTCAATATCAACAATACAGTCTGCAAGCAACTTTCTAACACTTTGTAATTGCTGTATTTTTATGTCAATTTCATTGATCTTATTGGTTACTACCTCAACTTTCTTGGTAACGGAAAGCCGTTTGTTATACCAGCTGTCTAACATCTTTTTAATTTCAGCTAAAGTAAACCCCCCGTCCTTTGCGCCTCTTATCATTTCAACTTTTTGTACAATGCTTTCATCATAGTCTTTGTAGTTGTTGGTTTTTATTTTTTCGTTAACCGTACCTTTAAATAAACCATAATTTTCATAATACCTTAAAGTAGCAATAGGCACGCCGGTGCGCTTTGACAATTCGTTTATTAACATAAGCCTTGATAATTGTTGATAATAAAATACCAAGTATCAACCATACTTCATACTTGTACGTTACAAATATACACGATATTTTTGCTACTTAACTAATATTGTAAATTAAATCATGAGTACAAAAAAAGTAGTGGAAAATTATTTCAATGCCATGAAAGAAGGCAGGTTTGCAGACATGCAAAAGTACGTAGCACCCAATCAAAAATACTGGATTGGTGGTGAGGGCTCGTGGGCTTTCGGAGGGTACAATTCACCGGAATCCATGGCTAAATTGTGGGCGCTTGTAGCAGAACGGTTTCCCAACGGTTTAAACATAACCATAAATTCCATTATTGCAGACGGTGAATATGCTGCCGTACAAGTCCATAATAATGCAACCCGCATCGATGGAAAGGTCTACAATAATGATATCCTGGTACATTTAAGGGTTCATAATGAACTTATTACCGAACAGCGCGAATATCTGGATACAATTATGATTAACGGGCTGTTTTGTGGCGAACTCGAGAATTAGCAATAATTCCGCATCAACGCAACAGTCTGTAATTATCTGAACGGTAAAAAATGAAAAAGAAACTTTTAAGAATAGTCAAAAGAATAATGATAACAACATTCATCATCATTGCAGTGGTATTTACAGCAATTCTGCTGTATATGCAGCAGGATAAATTTGGTAAAAGCCCAAGTGGTGAAAGGCTCGAAAAAATGAAGCAGTCACCGAATTTTAAAAACGGCAAATTCCAAAACCTCAGTACCACGCCTACGCTTGCCGAAGGTCACAGTTGGTTTAAAGTATTATATCAGGCTTACATTAAGAACAAACCCAGACAGTACCCGACCGATACGATCCCGTCCGTTAAAACCGATTTGCTCAACTTGCCTGCTGATAAAGACGTACTGGTTTGGTTCGGGCATTCTTCTTATTTTATACAGATCGATGGTAAACGGCTATTAGTGGATCCTGTTTTTAGCGGTAATGCTTCGCCGGTTCCGGGAACAGCTAAATCATTTAAGGGTACCGATGTTTATACGGTTGCCGATTTGCCCGAAATCGACTACTTGTTTATTTCCCACGACCATTACGACCATTTGGATTACGAAACAATAATTGCCTTAAAAGATAAAACCCGAAAAGTAATTTGTGGGTTGGGCGTTGGGTCGCACTTTGAACATTGGGGTTACGACAGCGGTAAAATCATCGAATGTGATTGGAACGATAAAGTGGTATTAGATAAGGGTTTCACCACCTTTGTGGAACCTGCCCGGCACTTTTCAGGTAGGGGATTTTCAAAAAACAATACGCTGTGGGCTTCCTATTTGTTGCAGACACCAACCATGAAAATTTACATTGGTGGCGATAGCGGTTACGATACGCACTATACTGCAATTGGAGATAAGCACAACGGCATTGATTTAGCTGTTTTAGACAACGGACAATTTGATGAAGCGTGGAAATACATTCACAACCTGCCCCATGATGTACTAAAGGCAGCTCAGGATCTAAAAGCCAGACGGATTTTACCTGTTCACTCTTCAAAATTTGCCCTGGCAAGCCACGATTGGGACGCTCCGTTGGTAAAATTAACCGAAATTAATAAATCGTATAAGTTTCCATTGTTAACACCAATGATCGGTGAAATGGTATATCTTAAACACACTGATGAAACATTTACCAAATGGTGGGAAGGTATGAAGTAGAAGGCACTATGTCGTACAACAAAAAATAATAACTACTGACAAAGATAACATCTTGCAATCCACTCTTGAGACCATAGTACCAGAACAACATAAAACCAAACCTCTTTAAAAGCGATTTTTAAGGAGGTTTCCTTTTTTGTTATACTAAATATTTCGCATCCCAACAAAACAAGCCATAACCGTATGCACAGGGTGCGGTGACTCACTCGCTTCATCATCACTATAAACCACAGCTAATCCTACAAAGGGTAATTGTGCATCTAAATCGTCCGCAGGGGCAAAATCCACAAGCAAATCTTCACTTTTGCTTTGCCTTTCAAGCTTTACGTACTGTATGTGGAGTTCCGTTAGTAAAATCTCCCCGTCAGTCACACTGTACCAGCCCGTAGCCACTTCTAGAAACATACCTTTGTATTTTTCTGCCAGTTCGTATGGAATAGTGCCTATGTTAAGTTTGTTGGTTTTGGCATCGTACAATAAAGCGTTGGGATTAATTTTTGAGTTTTTATTGAGTGATTTGTTTGTCAAAGTACTGTAGCTGTTCAATTCTTGCACAAGTTTGTTGAAAGTTTTTACCGGTTCGTTCTTCGCCATTTGCAGAAAAATAGCCATCAGTTGGTTATGAAAAGTGCCGTCTTTCTGCCGCCACAAATAGGGTTGTAATTGTTGCTTTAAGCTTTTTACATATCGGGAAACTTGTGCAAACCGTTCCTGACCTACTTTTATATTAGGGTGGTTCTGGGTTGCTGCCTTCGTGAAACCTCCCGAATACCGTTTTACGTACGTTTTACCGTTACGCTGACAAAAGATAAGATCTCCCAAACGTCCCCGTATGTTGAAAATATTGTCCGACTTAGCCATATACTTCTCTTTTTACTATATTTTTCGCAGTTATCTAAAATACGAAAAAAATTACTACCTTTCGTTTTCCCCACTCCACATTCCCTATTCCCCTGCTTCCCTATTTCCCACTCAATGCCGCCTTAGTATCGCATCAATACCGCATCAATGCCGCATCATTGCCGTATTTAGTGCATACCAAAACCGTGTCATACCCGTAGTTTAGTGTATTTAACCTTACAAACACGCATCTTTTTTACAGGCGTTAATCTTAGCGTATAACAGCAGCCAGTTCATTCAGTACTATTGTAAACATAGGTTTTTAATCATCCATCACCAAATCACCAAATCATCAAATCATCAAAAATCATCTGTGAATCTGTGGTTAAATAAAACGAAACAAAAAGCGCTACCCTGAGGTAACGCTTTTAAAAAATATAAACTTATGGGAATCTTACATTTCCACGATAATAAACTCCGATCTGCGGTTCATCTGGTGTTCTGCTTCAGAACAGTTTACACCGTCTGCACAGCCGTTTACCAATTGTGTTTCTCCGTAACCTTTCCAAGTTAAACGGTTGCGGTTAATACCATTGGCAATTAACCATTCCGCCGTAGATTTTGCACGGTTAGATGATAACGTTTCGTTGTATCGGTGCGTTTGTCTGCTGTCGGTATGTGAACGGATATCGATCTTCATCGTTGGATATTCTTCCAGTACCGCAAATACTTTTGCCAGTTCCAATGCCGCATCCGGACGAATATAGTATTTGTCTAAATCAAAGTAAATTGGATTTAAATTCAATACTTTAAACAGATCGTCACCCGCTTTTAACGGTATTTTCGCTGGTTCCAGTATAATCTCCGCTTCTGTAATACCGCTTTCGTTTGGTAAGGTAACTTTTATTTCCTGTGTAATATAACCTTCTTTTTCGGCTTTTATGTGATAAATATCGCCACACTCGTATCCGTGGTTAAAGTTATACGTAGGTGAAACATACTGTTTACTTGTTCCGTTAATGTTGTACAACCCGTCTGCCAATGTTACCAATGCATCAGAAATCAGTTCGCCGGTATTACCGTCTTTTACCTTTACGTGAAGCATCTGGTTACAGTCTAACACCAACGGACGTAATTCCGTGAACGAATAAATATCGTCGTTTCCTTTTCCGCCTTCGCGGTTGGAACTGAAAAAGCCGTTGTTGCTGTTGGTATCAATGTAATACGCAAAATCATCAAACTCAGAGTTGACCGGTGCGCCAACATTCTGAACTTTACCAAACTTATCTGCTCCTTTGATCTGTGCCGCATAAACGTCTAAACCTCCCAAACCTACTCTTCCATTACTTGAAAAATACAATTCGTTGTTGGATGTTACAAACGGAAACGTTTCCCTTGCCTCGGTATTGATGCCTTCGCCCAGGTTTTCAGGTGTGCCGTAGCTGTCGCCGTTTACTGAAACTTTCCACAGATCGGATTCTCCAAATCCGCCCGGACGGTCAGATGAAAAATACAACGTGCCTTCATCAGTGCTCAATGCCGGGTGCGCCGTATTGAACTGGTCGCTGTTGAAAGGAAGCTCCGTTACATTCGCCCATTCACCGTTTTTCAGTTCGGCACGAAAGAGCTTGAGCTTCGTATTTTTATCCGCATCGTAACGGCGTTTGCCATTTGCGATGTTGTTACGGGTAAAATACATCGTTTGTCCGTCTTTGGTTATAACCGCAGAGGCTTCGTTCAGCTTGCTTTTCACCTTACCTTTTATACGGTTCGATGTACTTTCTGTGGATACATGTTCTACAGCTGCCGTATAAAGGCTGGTAAAGGCATTGCCCGTCCAGCTGTGGCGTTTTACGGCTAAATTACCCGTGTCTTTTGAACTGGTGTAATAAAACGTGCCGTTGTGTACAAACGATCCGTAGTCTGCATAAGGCGTGTTGATTGCCAAATTGGTGATTTCGCCTGTTCTGCCCGAGTTTTCCTTTATCTGCTGTTGAAGGCTTGCTTCGTTTTTGCGGATTTTGGAAATCTGCGTTTCGTCTCCGGCTCTTTTTACGAACTGGTCGTAATACTGCTTCGATTCTTTATCGTTGCCCACGTTTTGCAACGTGTGGGCGTAACGATAAAAATATTCTGTAGCTACATTCGACAAATCGTATTCAGAAAAAAGCTTTTGATAGTATTTCTGTGCCTCGCTGTAACGCGCGTTGAAATAATACGCATTACCCAGTTTCTCTACAAGCTCCTGACTGGAAAAACCCCGGTTGTAAACCTTTTCGTACATACCGATGGCATCCATATAAGCCCAGCGGTCGTAGCCTTTGTTTGCACCGGTTAAACCTGCCTGTGCAAAACCATCCGTGTTCCCTAAAACCAAAGAAAACACCAAAGCTATTGTTGATAATCCTTTTTTCATTTTCTTATTCTTTTAGAAGAAACGCGGCGAGTTCACGCGGCGGTACTTGTTAAACAATTCAAAACGCATAAACACTTCATGAGACCCGTTATTGTAACGTGCCAACTTGGTGGTTTCTGCATCGTAGCTGTAACCAACCATCAAACCGTCTGTGATCTGGAAGCCTATTAAACCGCTCCACGCTGCATCCCAACGGTAAGCTGCTCCTAATGTCAGCTTCTCGTGGATCAGGAAGTTTGCCGTAAGGTCTGCCTGTAAAGGTGCTCCTTCTACGGCTTTGATCAATGCTGCAGGTTTAAATTTCAACGTTGGGTTCAGTTCAAACACGTGACCTCCCATTAAAAAGAAGTGCATTCTCTGATTCATAGAACTGTAAATGCTGCTGTTATCGAAACGCTTGTTCTCTAAAAAATTCGGTACCGATAAACCTACATAACTTTTATCGGTATGCCAGTAAACTCCGGCACCGATATTTGGCGAGAACTCGTTTTCAATATCCACTGCCAGCAACGGATCGCCCGGTGTTGATTGCTTTAAACGCGAATACTCAACGTTTAGCATGTTCGCTGATCCTTTTACACCAAAGCTTAACTTGCTGCCGTTATGGTTTAAGTCAACCGTGTAAGATACATCAACCGTTATCGTGTTCTCTTCGGTTACTCCCAAACGGTCGTTCACAAAGCCTACCCCCAAGCCCAGCTTGCTGTTCTGAAGAGGTGTGTTGATGGAAAATGCGTTCGTTCGGGGTGCCCCGTCCAATCCAACCCATTGCGTGCGGTGCAGACCAAAGATGCTCATGGCTCCCCGGCTGCCTGCATACGCAGGATTGATGTTTACAGTATTGTACATGTAATGTGTGTACTGGGGGTCTTGTTGGGCGTGCATTTCTGCACACCCTAAACTTAACAAGACGCCTACTAATACTTTATTGAAAATATGTGATAATTTCATATTCCGTATTATTTAGTTGTTTCTAAATGCAGATAACCTGCCTGTTCAATCGGATAAACCTGACCGTTACCTAAATCGTAATTATATTTTATAATATAATAATACGTTCCGGTAGGAAGCATGGATCCTTTACTTACCGTTACACGGCCGTTGGCGTACCCTTTAAACGTATTCCCGTTTGAGTTGTAATCTTTGGTTTCATAAACCAATACGCCCCAACGGTTGTAGATATCTACCGTATTGCCCGGATAACATTCGATACCTTTCAATACCAATTCGTCATTATAACCATCACCGTTTGGTGTTACGGCATTGAAAACGTCTATCTTACACGATAAATGGATCGTTTGCGTGAAACTTGTTTCGTTGCCGCAAGCATCGGTTGCCGTCCACGTTCTTAAGATGGTGTATTTGGTATCGCCACAATCGCTTGGAACTACTTCATCGCTTACCGTTACCGTTGCAGATCCGCAAATGTCCGTTGCTTTCAATACTTCTGCTTCTTTTAAATCTTCACATCTGATGAAAATCTCTTTAGCTGGAAGTTCGCTTACGAATTCCGGTGCCGTGGTATCAACAATCGTAAAGGTTGCCGTACGGCTGCTTGAATTTCCGCAGTCGTCGGTTGCCGTGAACGTTACCGTTGCACTGCCCGTACCTCCGCAGTCGTTGCTCAAGCCTCTGTAATTGTTGCTCCAGGTTACTTTTGTCGAACAAAGGTCGGTTGCCGTTGCACCTCCACCGTTGCTGCTTAACCAAGCATTAAGCTCGTTCATGTTGCCTGCTCCGTCGCACTCTACCGTTACGTCTTCCGGTTCTGTAATGAAATCAGGTGCCGTAGTATCTACAATGGTAAAGGTTGCCTGTTTGCTTACGCGGTTTCCGCATTCATCTGTTGCCGTGAAACGTACTACTTTCTGGCTTGTTTTTCCGCATAATACTACGGTATCAACAATGGAATAGCTGTAGGTTACATTTCCACAATTGTCGCTTGCCTGTGCATCTGCATAAGATGACAACCAGGCTTCGTAATCGGCTGTATTTCCTGCTCCGTCACATTCTACTTCTGCGTTTTGAGGTTCGATGTCGAATACCGGTTTGGTGGTATCAACAATGGTGAACTTCGCTACCGTTGAAACACTGTTTCCGCACGCATCGGTTGCCGTGAACGTTACCGTTACTTCGCCGGTGTTACCGCAGGCTGCGATAAAGTTTTCGCCGGTGCCGTAGTTGTTGGTCCACGTTAAGCTGGCATCGCAGTTGTCGGTTGCTGTTGCACCGCCGTTGTTTGACAGCCATGCCTGTAATGCCGTGTCGTTGTCAACGCTGCATTCTACCGTTTGTGGTTGTGCAGGAGTTACCAATACTGGTGCAGCGGTATCTTCAATCGTGAAGGTTGCCGTTGTGGTTACAACATTTCCGCAAGCATCGCTGCCTGTGAAGGTTACTTCTACGCTGCCTGTATTTCCGCAAGCTGCTACGAAGTTCGTTGCATCGTAATTGTTGGTCCACGTTACAATTGAACACGTATCGATCGCTTCCGCACCGCCGTGGTTTGCCAGCCAGTTGTTTAACGCTTGGGTAGTGTTTGCACCGCATTGTACTGTTAGTGGTTGTGCCACTTTAGTTAATACCGGTACTACCGTATCTACTACCTGAACGGTTGCCTGTGTGGTGCTTGCGTTTCCGCACGCATCGGTTGCCGTAAAGGTTACCGTAACAGGTGCACCGCATATTGCTAATTGCCCCTGGTAATTGTGTGACCATGTTACCTGTCCGCAAAGGTCGGTTGCCGTGGCATCGCCGTTTGCACTTAACCAGGCATTCAATTCATCTTCGCCGTTGATGCTGCACTCGATTACCAGATTGTTTGCCTCTGTAGTAATTACTGGTGCCGTGGTATCTCTGAAGGCAAAACCTGCCTGTCTTACCGTACGGTTACCGCATTCATCTGTTGCTGCAAAGTTTACGATTACTGTACCTGCATTACCACAAATGGTATTGGTATCTTCTATCCAGTAACTCATCGTTACCGTACCGCAGTTGTCGGTTGCTACCGAGCCACCGTATGATGCCAGCCATGCCTGATAATCAGCCATTGCATCCGTTGTACCGCATTCTGTGAATGCGTGTTGCGGTGCCGTGGTGAATATCGGTGCCGTGGTATCCTGAACGGTTACTACCTGAGTATGAACGTTGGTATTGCCGCAAGAATCTGCTACAGTCCATGTTCTGGTTAAGGTGTAACTGTTTGCACAAGATCCGTTCGCTCTGGTTTCGTTGTAAGCAACCGTTACGTCTGCATCGCAGTTGTCGCTTGCCGTTAAGGTTACCGCTTCAGGTACTGCATCGCACTCTACCGTTACATTTGCAGGTAATATAGGCTGGTCAAACGCAGGAGCCGTGGTATCCTGAACAGTTACTACCTGTGTATGAACGTTGGTATTACCGCAAGAATCTGCTACAGTCCAAGTTCTGGTTAGGATGTAGCTGTTTACACAAGATCCGTTGGTTCTTGTTTCATTGAAAGCAACCGTTACGTCTGCATCACAGTTGTCTGTAGCTGTTAATGTTGCCGCTTCAGGTACTGCATTGCATTCTACCGTTACATTTGTAGGTATAGTGCCTACGAATGTTGGTGCAGTAGTGTCCTGAACAGTTATTACCTGTGTATGAGCGTTGGTATTGCCACAAGAATCTGCAACGGTCCACGTTCTGGTTAAGGTATAACTGTTAGGGCAAGACCCCGGTGTTCTTACTTCGTTATAAGTTACAGGAAGCATGCCTTCACAAGCATCTTCTGCCGTTAATTGTGTTGCCGTTGGTACCGCATCACATTCTACCGTTACATTTACAGGCAATGTGCCTACAAATGTTGGCGCAACTGTGTCAA
>JBEBXO010000031.1:0-29767 GCA_040391585.1 Paenimyroides ummariense
TAAAAATATATGTAGCATCTGGTAAAGGTGGTAAAGGATCATCGCATTTACACCGTGAAAAGTTTATAGAAAAAGGTGGTCCCGATGGTGGTGATGGTGGTCGTGGCGGTCACGTAATTATTCGTGGAAACGAAAGTTTATGGACGTTGCATCACTTGCGCTTTCAAAGACATATAAAAGCAGGTCACGGTGGCGACGGTGGTAGCTCACGTAGTACGGGTAGCGATGGAGAAGATCGTTTTATCGATGTGCCACTTGGAACCGTTGTGAAAGACAAAGAAACAGGTGAATTACTTTTTGAAATTACCGAAAATGGCGAAGAAAAAATCTTGGCAAAAGGTGGTAAGGGTGGTTTGGGTAACTGGCATTTTCGCTCGTCAACCAATCAAACGCCGCGTTATGCACAACCAGGTATGCCTGCAGAAGAAGTTGATATTATTTTAGAATTAAAAGTTTTGGCAGATGTTGGTTTGGTTGGATTTCCAAATGCAGGAAAATCTACTTTGCTGTCTGTTTTAACATCGGCAAAACCAAAAATTGGCGATTATCCGTTTACAACCTTAAAACCAAACTTGGGAATTGTTGAATACCGTGATTTTAAATCGTTTGTAATTGCTGATATTCCGGGAATTATCGAAGGTGCTGCCGAAGGTAAAGGATTAGGACATTACTTTTTACGCCATATCGAACGAAATTCAACCTTGTTGTTTTTAATTCCTGCCGATGCAGACGATATTAAAAAAGAATACGATATTTTGTTAGATGAATTAAGAAGATACAATCCGGAAATGTTAGATAAAGACCGTTTAATTGCCATTTCAAAATGCGATATGTTAGACGATGAACTAAAAGAAGAGTTAAAAGAACAGCTTGATAAAGAATTTGACGGATTGCCGTATATTTTTATCTCATCGGTTGCACAACAAGGCTTAACCGAGCTAAAAGATAAATTGTGGCAAATGCTGAATTAACAAAAAACGGTTGAATTGTAAAATTCAACCGTTTTTAGTTTATAAATTAGGTATTCTTAAAACCTGACCAGGATAAATTTTATCCGGATGACTTAACATGGGTTTATTTGCTTCAAAAATAGTGTTGTATTTATTAGCATCGCCATAATATGTTTTTGAAATTTTTGATAACGTATCACCACTAACAACTGTGTAAAATTGCGCTTGCGGTGCAGGAGTAGAAACAATCATTAAATTATCAACCTGATCAACGCCTTCTACATTACCAATAGCTAAAACAATTTTTTCGGCATCTTCTTGTACAGCTACTTCACCTTCAACCTTTACATCATCATCGGTAACCGATAATTTAATTTTGTTGTACGGTAAACCCAATTGCTTCACATAATCAAGCAAAGCTTGTGCCTGCAACGATTTTTTTTCTTCAACAGGAGCTTCCTGTTCTTTTTTGCCAAAAATTTTAGCGCCTTTTTCTTTAATAAACGAAAATAATCCCATAACGTAATTAATTTTTAAATTTTAAATAAATATAATAAAAAATATTCTTCAGCGTACATTTTTATCAAATGATTTATCAAAATACAAAAAATAGTTATCTTCGCATGTAAAGAAAAAATCAACAGTAATAATGAAAAAATTAAGCTTATTTCTTTCTTTGTTTATGCTGGCAATGCCTTTGGGTATGTTTGCAAACGAAGGAATGTGGTTTTTAATGTTTATAGAGCGTTTAAACCACCGCGATATGCAGAAAATGGGATTGCAGTTAACTCCCGAAGAAATTTACAGCATTAATAACCACTCTTTAAAAGATGCTATTGTGCAGTTTGATGGTGGCTGTACTGCCGAAATTATTTCTGATCAAGGACTGGTACTAACAAATCACCACTGCGGTTACGATAAAATTGCAGAACTTTCAACACCGCAAGACGATATTTTAACCAATGGTTTCTGGGCTAAAACGAAAGCCGATGAGCGCAAACCTAAAGATATTTCGGTACGTTTCTTTGTTCGTATGGACGATGTTACCAAACGTATTTTAGGCGTAGTAAACGGTTCAATGAGCGAAGCAGATCGTGAAAAAGCAATTAACCAAGAAATTGCAAAAATTCAAAAAGAAAACAGTGAAGGTGGCAAATACACCGTTTCTGTAAAATCGTTTTTTCAAGGAAACGAATATTACTACTTTGTGTATCAAGATTATACCGATGTTCGTTTGGTAGGGACTCCGCCTGCATCAATCGGTAAATTTGGTGGCGATACCGATAACTGGGAATGGCCACGCCACACAGGCGATTTTTCTTTGTTCCGCGTATATGGCGATGCAAACGGAAATCCTGCAGAATATGCTGCTAACAATGTTCCTTTAAAACCGAAACACTTTTTACCGGTAAATATTCAAGGATTAAAAGAAGGTGATTTCTCTATGATTTTGGGGTATCCTGGAAGAACAAACCGTTGGATGCCGGCAGAAGGAATTCAGCAAAACGTTGAATTTGCTTACCCTGCGTGGGTAGAAGGTTCTCGTTTAGGAATGGATGTAATGAAAAAATACATGGATCAGAAAGACGAAGTTCGTTTAGCTTATGCAAGTAAATATGCGGGTGTGGCAAACTACTGGAAAAATCGTCAGGGAATGATCGATGCTTTAACAGCACAGAAAACAGCCGATACAAAACGTAAAAATGAAGCCAAATTTAACAAATGGGCAAACAAGAAAAAGAATAAAGAAGAATACGGCACTGTTGTAGCAGATATTAATGCATATTATGCGGCAACAAACGAAAAAGCACGTCACGATAATTATTTAATGACTATTTTACGTACATCTAATTTAGCTGCGCTGCCTTATAGTTTCGGAAATGCGTTAATACAGTATGCCGATGCAAACGAAGCAAAACGCAAAGAAATGCGTCCTATGTTAGAAGAAGCAATTACAGATAGTTATAAAGAGTTTTACGGTCCGTTAGAAGCAGAAATGCTTTCTCGTCAGTTAAACTTATATGCTACAAAATCTGTTGGATATGACATAGCGCCGTACGTAAAAGAAATTGGTTCTAAAAACAATAACGATTTTACAAAAGTAATCAACAAAGCATTTGACGGAAGTATTTTTTCATCGGCAGATCTTTTAATGAAGTACTTGAAGAATCCAGAAAAATCAATGATTGAAAACGATGAATTATTCAAGATTTCTAAAGACCTGTTAACCAAATACCGTGAGCAACCAGCAACATTAGCTCCGTTAAAAGAAAAGTACGATGTAGCATTCCGTAAATTGGTAGACGGTTTACGCAAAGCAAATCCAAAAACAAAATACTATCCGGATGCCAACTCAACATTGCGTTTAACATACGGAAAAGTAATCGATTTACCTCGTCGTACCGATCGTCCGAACGATGCTACTGACAACTGGTACACAACCTTAAAAGGAACCATTGCAAAACACAAAGCAGGCGACGAAGAGTTTGAAAACCCTCAACGTTTAATTGATTTGTACAATACAAAAGATTACGGACAGTATGCCGATAAAGATGGAACTTTACACGTTAACTTTTTAACAGATCACGATATTACGGGAGGTAACTCTGGTTCACCGGTTTTAAACGGTAAAGGTGAGTTGATTGGTTTAGCTTTCGACGGTAATATTGAAGCTATGGCAGGTGATGTTATTTTTGATCCTAAATTACAACGTACCATTAATGTTGATATCCGTTATGTATTGTTCATTATTGATAAATATGCTGGCGCAACCAACTTAATTAACGAATTAAAGATTATTAAATAATTTTAGTTTATTAAAAGATGTCAACCCCGACGGAGTTTAAAACTCCGTCGGGGTTTTTGTTTTATCCAAGTTCTTGTTTTATCAACATTGATTCAAATGATATAAATTTTGTCAAGCTGAACTTGTTTCAGCTTCGCATCATCAACATCGACCAAATTCAACCTACGTAAGTTCAGAAATTTCTCATTGGAAAAAATAATTAAGGTTATAGCATTTCACATTAAAAATGATTACTTTTAATTAGAATTAAATCTTTCAGTTATGAAAAAGATCTTTTTTAAAAAAGCAATACTACTTCTTTTAATTGTTGTTAGTCAGCATGTTTTGGCACAAAACAAAAAAGTAAAATCAGTTTCGCACGATGCTTTAACAAAGGCAGGAACTTATTCAGAATATGTTTCAAAAGGTGGTGCAACAGTGAAAGTTGGCGACAGTCTGCAGATTAACAACCCGAGTAATTTTGAGCGTTATATGTATATCACTCAAAACGATTCTTATTTGCGAGCTGATGAAATGAATAAAAAGCTAAAACTTAAAACTATAAATGTATCGGGCGACGATAAAAAAGGCTACACCGTGTTTTTTAGCTGTAAAGGTTTGGGCGCAACACCTGTTTTTGTTCGATACGAAGAAGCTTTGCAAACAAACGAAATTAAATTGTTAGGTCAAGATAACACAAATTTGCAAGAATAGTTTTTTCTTTGCATTATGAAAAAGAACTGGTTGTTAATGCTGTTGGTTACCTTATTGGTGGCGTGTTCGGCAAAAACAGAAAAAGTAAATACCGCATTTTATTTTTGGCGTACAACATTTGCCCTAACGCAAACCGAAAAACAGTATCTAAACGACTTAGATGTTACCAAGCTGTACATACGCTATTTTGATATAAGCTTAAAAGATTCTATTGCTATACCCGTTGCGCCCGTAGTTTTTAATGATGAGGTTAAGGACTATGAAGTAGTTCCGGTGGTGTATATTAAGAACGAAGTTTTCTTACAAAACGGTGCTGCCGATAGTTTGGCGGCAAAAGTGTATAGTTATATTCAACAGATTAATAAATCAGCAGATGTTTCGGTAAACGAAATTCAGTTTGATTGTGATTGGAGTCTAAAATCGAAACAAAACTACTTTCAGTTTATAGAAGAATTTAAAAAACTACATCCCAATTTATCAGCAACCATTCGTCTGCATCAAATTAAATATCCCGAAAAAACAGGAATTCCTTCAGTTAAAACCGGCGTGTTGATGTATTACAACATGGGCGTTATCAATGCCGGCGAAGACAATTCCATCTACAGTCAAAAAATAGCAAAAAACTACATCAATTCGTTACAAAATTACAAGTTGCCTTTAAATATTGCGCTGCCTATTTTTAGTTGGGGTGTGCATGTTCGCAGTAATCAGGTGACTAATTTAATAGGTGGTTTGCGAATGAACGATTTAAACGGAGATCCATTTGAAAAGATTAGTAATAATAGATATAAGGTTGTAGAAGATGTTGTTTTCAAAGGCAGATATTTGGCAAAAGATGATGAAATTAAAATTGAAGCTGTAAGTGCTGAGCAATTGAAAGAAATGATGCACGATATTAAAAAGAACAGCAAACACAAGCCCAACGAAATTATACTATACGATTTAAATGAAAATAATTTAAAAGCTTATGAAAAAGAAGATTTTAAAACTGTTAACCAATGGTAGTTTAGCTGCCTTATTTGGGTATGGAGTGTATGCTTATGGTTGTGCAGGCGATTGGTGGGGAAGTGGTTATACTTCTGTTTTTTCACCCGAGATTACTGTGAATAACAAAGCGTACGAGCCATTTTTTTACGATGATTATACCACTTTTTACAATGGTTACAGCATTGAAAGTACGACCGATTTGTTTAAAGAAGAAACAATTAAAGATTGGGCAAGCTATTTAAAAAAATATTCGCCCGAAACGGTGGCTTATTATTTGTACGATAAAGATTTAGATGAAACTTTACGTGCTGTAAGTAAAGCCAAAAATCCGGAAACTGAATTTAAAAAGCAAAATTTTAAATATACTTTAGATTTAAGTGATGAAAAATCGCAAAAGTTTGTGCTGTTTATTATGTTGGCGCGCGGTATTGAAATGTACTCTAATCAAACCTATGATTATTGGAATTACGATAACCGCACACAGTTAAATGCCGATACCGATTTTACCAGTAAAGTTGAAAATCTGTACAAGAAACAAGTGTCGCAAAATGACGATTTCTTTAAAAACCGTATGTGGTTTCAGGTGGTTCGATCTAAATTTTATTCATCAGATCGCGGTTCGGTCATTACCTTTTTTAACGATACAGAAAAAGATCAACCTAAAAACAATCTGTACTATCAGGCATTGAGTTATGTGGGGGGTGCGTATAAAAATATAAAAAATTACGAAAAGGCAAATGCTACTTTTGCTCAGGTTTTTAATCAGTGTAAACCCCTAATGACATCGGCACTTTTTGACTATAAACCTTTAGATACCGCTGGTTTTAAAACATCTTTAAGTCAGGCGAAAGATCCATCTACGAAAGAAACAATGTATGCCTTACAAGGTTATTATACTAATGAATTCAGCCGAATGCAGGAATTGTATAAGTTGAATCCGAACTCACCGCACATCGATTTTCTGTTATCGCGTTGGGTGAATATCAACGAGCAAAGTATCAATATTTATAACGAATACGAAAAGTTGGATATCGATGCTAAAAAGGTGAAGAAAGAACTGAAGGATAAAGTAAATGCCAGTGAATTAAAATGGATCAATGAAGTAGCAAACGATTCAAAAGTGCATAATCCGTACATTTGGAAAGCAACGGCTGCGTATTTTAATGCGTTAGTTGGCGATTATTCTAAAGCCGATAATTTGCTAAAGAGTGCCCATACCTTATCAAAAAATCAAGAGCAAAAAGGTCAGGTTCGTAGTTTACGTTTGTTGAATAATCTTTTGAGTGTTAATCAGATCGATCTAAAAGCCGAAGGAAAACTGATTGAAGATGTGAACTGGTTGTTTTACGATACAGCAAATACCGATTACGATTATTATACAGCAACCAACCGCGTATATTATTTGCAAGAGTTTACCAAGAAGTATCTTTCTGCTTTGTATAAACAAGAAAAAAATGTTTTAATGTCTGAATTAACCTATCCTATTAAAGGCTTTTTCAAAGATCAAAAACAGAGCACCGCAATGGAAAAACTATTGTTAAGCAGTCAGCGTTCGGCTTGGCAGGATATTTTTGTAGGGATCTATCCTTTCAAATTGGCAGATATTTACGAAAGTCGTGGAATATATTTGTTCTATCAGGACAAGATCGACGATGCCATTGCCGAATTTGAGAAAATCACTCCGTTTGAACGCAAAGAATATAATTGGGAGAAAGATACGTACGAAACCAAAAGGGTTGATTATAAAACAATCCCTTTACCAGGAAATCCGTTCAACGGAAAAATAAAAGATTGTAACGATTGCGATCATGTTGCTAAACAATCGGTAAAATACTCCTCGTTAGATCTGCTTAAAAAGATAAAGGAAATGAAAGCAAAAATTGCGGCAGGTGAAGATGTGTACAATAATGCTCTTTTGGTTGGAAACGCCTTTTACAACGCCTCGTATTTTGGAAATGCACGTGCGTTTTACAACAACAGTATTATTAACGAATACGGAAACAGCATTTCAAAAGAACACGAAAAAATGTTGTTCGGTATGGAAAACGTGAAAAAATATTACACATTGGCTCAGAAAGCTGCCGAAACCAACGAGCAAAAAGCGAAAATGGCGTATATGCTGGCTAAAGTAGAACGCAATGATTTTTACAGTATTACTTATTTTATGCCCAACGAGTATTATTCGGGTTATGGAAACAATGTGATGATTCGTAAATGGAAAGGTTTTGATGAGCTTAAAAACAATTACAGCGATACCAAATACTATCAAGATGTAATTGCAGAATGTGGTTATTTCCGTAAATATCTAGGTTTGCAATAGTTTTTTAGAGAAAAGAAAATAGAGAAAAGAGTAAAGACGAAATGTTTTTACTCTTTTTGATTTTATAGGATATAATATGATTTCAGTGAATGTAATCACTAAAAAAGGCGTAATTTGGTGAATACAATCACCAAAAAAGGTGTAATTTGGTGAATAGAAGTTTAGTTTGTATCTTTGTATAAATTGTAACGATATGATACCAAGAGGGTTTATTGATGTTTTACAAACAAAACTTCACAAAGGAAAAGCGATTGTTCTGATTGGACCTCGACAAGTAGGAAAAACCACGCTTGTTCGTACTTTGTTAAAAGATAAAAAATTTCTGTTTTTAGATGGAGATGATGCTACTGTGGTTGAAATTTTATCAAACGCAAATACAGAAACATTAAGAAGTATTATTAGCGACTACAAATATGTTTTTATTGATGAAGCGCAACGTATTCCTCATATTGGATTAAAGCTTAAAATCATCGTTGACCAAATCAAAGAAGTGCAGGTCATCGTTAGTGGTTCGTCTGCATTTGATATCAGTAATGAAATTCAAGAACCGCTCACAGGTCGTAAATTTGAATACCATTTATTTCCTATTTCTTGGAACGAATTTGAAAACCATATAGGATATATTAAAGCTCAACAACAATTAGAATTACGATTACTTTATGGAATGTACCCCGATGTAATTAACAATTTTGGTAACGAGTACGAGATTTTAAAGAATTTAACCTCAAGTTATCTTTATAAAGATATTTTGGCGCTGTCGAATATCAGAAAGCCCGATGTTTTAGAGAAAATAGTTCAGGCATTAGCATTTCAAGTAGGAAGCGAGGTCAGTTACAATGAAATCGCTCAATTGGTAGGTGTCGACAAAAATACCGTAAGTGACTATATCGATTTGTTAGAAAAAACATTTGTCATTTTCAGACTTAATAGTTTCAGTAAAAATTTACGAAATGAAATAAAAACCAATCGGAAAATTTATTTTTATGATAATGGCATTCGCAATATGGTAATAGGTAATTTCAGTCCGTTTGAAATGCGACAAGACAAAGGTGCATTGTGGGAGAATTTTATGATTTCCGAGCGACAAAAAGTATTGAATTTAAAACTCAGTTCTGCCAAATCGTATTTTTGGCGTACAACTTCCCAACAAGAAATTGATTATGTTGAGGTAGAAAACAACAAGCTAAAAGCAGTTGAGTTTAAATGGTCGGATCAAAAGAAAGTAACGCTTCCCAAAACATTTGCAGAAGCATATCAACCAGAATTTTTAGTTGTTACAAAAAGTAACTTCCGTGAGTTTTTAAATAAATTTTCATAAACAAACACATGGCACATCGTATTTACATATATAACATCCAAAACGAAACAGGTGAAACCTATCCGCATTATTTAGGCGAATGGAATTATGCGATATCGCCTTTGCTTTTGCCGTTATTTAGTAGCAACATCCGCTCTAAAGGCACTCAATTGTATGCCGATAAAGCACAAGGCATCTCGAATTTACGTAGATTCTATGATTTGTTGGGTAATACCTACCAGCTTATCTATAAAAAAGCGTTTTACGAACCCGTAAATCAAATGTTTCAGTTTTTGGAAGAGTTGCCTTATGACACGTTTCAGATTGATGCTACAGATGTTTTCAATATGAATGAAGAAGCGCATAGGCAACAAGCTCAAGATTGGGTTATTGAAATAAAAGAACAGGCTGCAGTTTACGAAAAAGCGATGAAAAAGCAAAGCCTTGAGGTATTGAACAAGATACTGACTACTTTTAACTACAGCAGTTTTTTAGAAGCTTTACAAACCGATTGGATTAACTACGGCTTGGGCTTTTGGAATGAAGAGGCTTACAAATATGGCTATGCCGAAGTTTTTATCGAGCACGAATTAGCAGGACTTCGAGATGCTAAAAGCAACATACTTGCTCCAGCTATTTACCAAGCTATTTCACCCTTTATAGACGATGTGGCACTGGTAAAAAAAGACAATAAATTTGGGTTCATTACCACGAAAGGTATCGAAATTGTTCCGACTATTTATGAAGTAGCCAATGAGGCGTTTGATATGTACGCTCTTGAAAATGAAGAAGACTTTACAGGTACAAAAGTAGCGCTGGTTGGACAAAACAACCAATATGGTTTGCTTGATGTGAAGGAAAATAGCGTATTAATTCCTTTAGTATATGATCAAATAAGCTGTATAGTTGGGGATATATTCAACGTTAAAACAAACGACGCCTATTTTTTAGTGAATGCGCAAAATAGAAAAATAATTGAGGTTGGTAGCCCTACACCTTTTGAATTTGAAAGTCCAGATTTGTTTTTTTCTAAAACCGCAGGTTCAAAAAAACACAAATATTACAGCGTCAAAGGTGTTTACTTGGGAGAATTTGCAGAAGATTCGTTAGAAGCGATGCCGAATCAGTATTATTACGCAAAGCCTTCTAAATCGCAACAAAAAATAGTTGTTGTAGATGATAAAGGGGAGATCATCACATCAGACATCGATCAGATCCTTACTTTTTATAATTACCAATCGTTTGCGTTTCGTAAAAATCAGGCTTGGTTTTTATACGATACCACACAACATAAACAGTTGGAAAGAGAAATTACCATTTCTAAAGCACACGCCGATTATTTTTCAAGTTATTTCGATGATGTTTACGTGCTTACTACACTGCAAGGACTCGGACTTTTTGATGCCAAACAAGACCAGTGGTTGATTGAGCCGAATGAAAGCTATACCAAAATAGAGCATATGAATCAGCAGCTTTTACGCGTGCAACACAAAAAAGGAATGCGATTTTGGAACGGTGCAACTCAACAATTAAGTGCTGATTACACCTATGTTTCGGACCCTATTGCTACCGAAACGCAGCAGCTACTTGTGTATAAGAATGAAGAATTATATGTGTTTGATCAAGCCAATCAACTCCAAAAAATATTGCCCGAACAAATGGGCGAACTATACACGTATCGCTATAATTTAAGAGGCAAGGATTTAAGTACCTTCACCAAATTTTATACCCGTTGGAAAGAAGCACAAGGTGCTGACTATTACCAATACTTTGATGAGGAGAGTTTGTATGAGCTTTCGGGGCAATTACTTCAGGAGGGAAATATTCCCGAAGCAGTTAACGTACTAGAATTGGGCGTAAAGCGTTTACACCCAGAAATGATGACCGAGTTGGCGATTATCTATTCGAACAGTGAAAATGAAAGCTATTATGATCTTGAAAAAGCACACGAATTATATCAAAAGACAGCAAAACTAGGCGAAAAAAACGCGTGGAATAATTTAGGCTATCAGTTCCAGAATGGCTTGGGAACAGCACAGAATACGGAGCAAGCTCTAGCCGCATATACCCAAGCGGGCAAGTTAGGTAATGGTTTGGGGTGGGCGAACTTGGGCGATTTGTATTATTTTGGCGAATGGGTTGACCAAGATTTTGAGAAGGCTTTGGATTATTACCTAAAGGCACAGCAATGTTATGTTTATAATGATGATAAAATAGTTGATATTTACTTTAATCAACATGAGTATAAAAAGGTTTTAAACTACTTAAAGAAGGATGCTGACGAAACCTATTCGCCAATTTATTATGCAATTCTATATGAAGGTGGTTTGGGCGGTCTGAAAGTGAACCTTAAAAAAGCGATTGCTTATTATGAAAAAGCCATGTTGATTAACCATTATCCTTACGCAGTAACACAATTATTGTTTCATTACCGAAAAGATTCCGAATTCTACAACGAAGAAAAGTTTAATGAATGGCTACGCTACGCCGAAGTAAATGCTGTTGAAATAGATCGCGAACTTTTGGGCTTGCCAAAGGCTAAGAAGGATTCATTCATCAATAAATTATTTAAGAAATAGATCAGGAATACAGCGATTAATAAATGACAACAAATTTTAATAACGAAACAGCACTAGACCTTGCCAGAAAGCAGGTTGAAAAACATTATGAAGATAAGTATGTATATGCCTTGCCTGCTTGGGCTATGTTAAGTGCGCAGCCTACACGTATTGCGGTAGTTACCGTTTATGGAACTGAAGGCATAGCAATAGCTAAACAGCGGGTAGATTTTAGAGTTGATTTTAAAGATCCTGCATCAGTTAGCCAGTATGCCGACTTTTTAAATAAACAAATGAACACCGCGCGCGATGTAATGGGATATGTTGTTTTTTTTGATAAAAAGGTTTGTTTAAAAAAAGATCCTAATTATATTGAGGAACTGACAGAAAGCCAGCAATTAGAACTCGATAAACAAAATCAACAAAAAAATGATATAGAAATCTCGATCATCCTACTTAATAAAGATCACGAACCTGTTGCAAATTTAGATGAACTCGCATCGCATTAATTGCAAAAAAATAATAAACTATGAAATTATTGTGCCTCCTTATGTGTATCCCTTTTTTTAACTGTTCTGCACAGCGAAAATTAAATATAGAAACCATACTTGCTGAACCTTCTCGTATTACGCAAGAAAATCCCGAAACCGGAAGAACCATTCAGCGTACTACCTTAAGTGTTGTAACAAATGTTTTAGAACCTATGATAAAACTACAAAGTAAAGAAAAAGAAAAGTTAACTTTTTTACTTCAGGGAAATATCTCTTCGAGTGGACATTCAATTAATAGAGTAAGAAGAATCCGTTTGGAAAAAGAGCAACAACAAGGTAACAGTATCAAATTGAAATATTATGTAGAAATCAAACATATTCCGGGTAAAGAAGGTGCCAATGTACGTGGGTATAACTATTCACAACAGGAAACGTATAACATTCCTGAAGGCGTACAATCGGTTTATGTTGAAATGTACCAAGATCGTATCAACAAAAAAGCAGGTTCAAAACAACCAGACCTAAAATTGGTTGCAGAACAAGTATTTGAATTATAAACAAAAAGGTTATTTGTAAATAAATGATTCATTTCGTTTCTCCAAACTTCATTCCAAGTGATAATTTTTTTAATTCCCTTAAAAATATTGTAGCTTTGAAATGACAAAATATAAAACAATGCGCGTACATTTTATAGCAATCGGCGGCAGCGCCATGCACAATTTGGCTTTAGCTTTACACGATAAAGGCGAACAGATAACAGGAAGTGATGATGCTATTTTTGAACCATCGAAATCACGTTTACAAGCGAAAGGCTTGTTACCACAGCAGGAAGGTTGGTTTCCCGAAAAAATCACGACCGATTTAGATGCCGTTATTTTAGGTATGCACGCCAAAAGCGATAACCCGGAATTGCTAAAAGCGCAAGAATTAGGATTAAAAATTTATTCGTATCCCGAATTTATTTACGAACATTCCAAAGATAAAACCCGAGTAGTTATTGGTGGATCGCACGGAAAAACCACCATTACATCAATGATTCTACACGTAATGAATTATCATAATGTAGCTGTCGATTTCTTGGTGGGAGCCCAGTTAGAAGGTTTTACCAATATGGTGCATCTAACCAAAGAAAACGATTTTATAGTGATTGAAGGCGATGAATATTTATCTTCACCAACCGATTTACGACCTAAATTTCATTTGTATCAGCCTAATATCGCCTTAATAAGCGGTATTGCGTGGGATCATATCAACGTATTTCCAACTTTTGAAAACTACGTAGATCAATTTAAAATTTTCATCGATAAAATAACCAACGGTGGTATTTTGATTTATAACGAAGACGATGGAACTGTAAAGCAAATCGTGGAAGGAGCCGAAAAACCAATCCGAAAATTACCCTATTCGTTACCCGAATATACTATTGATAACGGAGTAACTTATTTAGAAACGTTGGATGGACCGATGCCTATTGAGGTTTTTGGTGCGCATAATTTAAGTAATTTAGCAGGAGCCAAGTGGATTTGTCAAAACATGGGAATTGATGAAGCTGAGTTCTACGAAGCCATTGCGTCGTTCAAAGGTGCATCAAAGCGATTAGAAAAAATTGCTCAAACGCCAACGGCAGTTGCCTATAAAGATTTTGCGCATTCGCCAAGTAAAGTGAAAGCAACTACACAGGCGGTAAAAAAGCAATATCCTGATAAAAAATTGGTAGCTTGTTTAGAATTACATACGTATTCGAGCTTAAATACCGAATTTTTAACCGAATATCAAGGAGCCTTAGATGCTGCTGATGTTGCGGTAGTGTTTTATTCGCCCGATGCAGTTGCCATTAAAAAGTTAGAAGAAATAAGCAAAGAGCAAATCGAAAAAGCCTTTAACAGAGAAGATTTAATTGTGTACACCAATCCCGATGAATTTAAGTCGTTTTTATTGGTACAAGAATTTACCGATTCGGTTTTATTGTTAATGAGTTCCGGCAATTACGGCGGACTTAATTTTGATGAGGTTCAAAGTATTATAGAATAATTTAAAGCGACTTTTTAGTTAGAATTTATCCTGCAAGGTTTACAATACCTTGTAGGATTTTTTGTTTAAAAATAAAGTAAATGATACCAATTTATTATATTAGTGAAAATTAGTTTTATGAGAGCATATGCCGAAGAAGGATTAAGTAATAGTTTGTCATTGAATCTCAACTATCCGCTAAAAGATGCTTACAGCATCACAAACATTGTGAATATTAAAGGTAAAGTTTAAAGTTCTTGTTTGTCATTCCGTAGGAATCTAAAGGAGATGCTTACAGCTTAACAAACGTAACAATAGACAGTAAAACATATAGCCATACGCTACGCCAATTCGAGCAAAGCTCTCGTGTCCGTAGGAATCTCAACTGCGTTGTGGATGTTTATCATTGAATTATAAAGTTTAAAGTTCTAGTTTGTCATTCCGTAGGAATCTAAAGATGCTTACAGCTTAACAAACGTAACAATGGACAGTAGAACACAAAGCCATACAGTTTGTAGTTGTTACGCCAGTTAGAGAAAAGGTCTCGTGCCCGTAGGAATCTAAATAAATATAATTATGATTGAATACACTGAAGGAATTTATACATTTTACGTTTATATCTTGACGAATAAAAACAAGACTGTTTTATACACAGGTGTTACCAATAATTTAAAACTGCGTTTATATCAACATGAGAACAAATTGAACTCAAAAAGTTTTACCTCACGTTACAATACACATTTTTTAATTTACTACGAAAAATTTGGTTGGATTCAACAAGCAATTGAAAGAGAAAAGAAATAAAAAATCTTTCAAGAGAGAAAAAGTTGAATTTAATTAGGGAATTTAACCCCGACTTAGAATTCCTTAATGAATGTTTCAAGTAGTGCGTCCACTTAAAGCATTAATTTACCTAGCGTTTGTCATTCCGTAGGAATCTTAACTGTACGCTAAAAGATGCTTACAGCATGACAAACAGTGTGGTAATTTAGTTGCTTATAACTTCTTTAATAAAATGTACTTAGATAAGTCAGGTTATCAATAGAAAAGACAGTTTTAAGTGCTATTCCTCATTCCGTAGGAAACTGAATTCTTTGTATAAGAAATAATGATCGATACTTAGAAATCTATAAATCTGCCTAGGGTACGATCGGTTGTTGACTAATGGAACAGATAATTACATTACTTCCAATTTAGTGAAACTTTAACCTGTAATTGCACAAGTAATAAGTAAATTTGCATTTTAAAAGAGCCTATATGTCATCAGAATTCAAAAGCAACCTTATAAAAGAGTTTCAATCAACTTTTAAAATGGGTTCGGGTAAAAGACATTGGACCATACCTTTAATGGCTTCGCTTTGTGTGGGTTTACCTATGCTTATTGCTTTGTTGTTAGGTAATTTTAAAGCAGGTTTAACCGTAGGTCTTGGTGGTTTGGTTATTCTTTACTTGCCCGTGAACGATAATATTGTTGGTCGTATTTCAAAATTGTTACTCTGTTCATTTGGGTTTATCATCTCATATTTAATAGGTGTTACCTTTAGCTTTAACATTTATGTGTCATGCCTTACGTTTGGTGTTTACACAGGCATTGTTTACTTTATAACCAAAATGGTAAAATTAAATCCGCCTGGAAATTTCTTTTTTATCATGATAGCTGCTATGGCAAGTGGCATTCCTTTTTCGTTAGAAAAAATACCACATAATATAGGTTTACTCACTTTAGGCACATTGTTTTCATGTTTTATAGCATTTGTTTTTAGCCTATTGTTATTAAAACCCAATATTGCAAAAGATGTACATAAATCCTATTCTAAAATATATTTAAGTAATCATGTTGATTATTTAGAAGCCTTTATTATTGGTGTTTTTATGTCATTATCTTTTTTAACAGCACACTTTTTAGGATTGAACAATCCGTATTGGGTACCCATTTCATGTTTAGCTGTAATGCAGGGTGTTAATACAACCCATATTTGGCGAAGAGGCTTTTATAGAATTTCAGGTACTTTATTGGGAATGTTTTTTTGTTGGATCATTCTTTCACTAATTAAAATGCCGTTAGAAATGATTTTAGCTATTATGCTTTTACAATACATTATTGAAATACTAATTGTAAAAAATTACTTTTTTGCTGTATTGTTTATTACACCCATGACCATTTTATTGTCTGAAGCAGGTAGTACCATAGCTATAACTCCCGATATTTTGGTAATAGCCAGACTAAAAGATGTTTTAATAGGGTCGCTACTTGGTGCAATTGGTGGATGGATTATTTACAACGAGAGATTAAGATATCGGGTAGTAAGACGTATTCGAATTACCCGTAGAACTTTAAAACACTGATTAAAATAAAAATTTAAGCGTTGTAGTTCATGTAAATTTAACCTTGTGAAAATAATTGGTTTTTAGTATATTAGGTAAAAATTAATATATGGATGAAAGCAAACATTTCTCTATAAAAAGCTGGAGCGAAGACGATCAACCACGCGAAAAATTATTGTACAAAGGTAAAGCTGCTTTAAGCGATGCCGAATTGGTGGCTATTTTAATAGGATCAGGCAGTAGAAACGAAAGTGCCGTTGATCTGTGTAAACGTATTTTACAACAAAACAACAACCTGTTACACCAACTGCAAAAACAAAGCATTCAACAACTCATGCAATTTAAAGGCATTGGCGAAGCAAAAGCTATAACCATAGTTGCCGCTTTAGAATTGGCAAAACGCTTGCAGTTATCAGAAACAAAAGAGCTCACTAAAATTGGATCCTCTGCCGATGTTTGTAAATTAATGCAGCCTTTAATTGGCGATTTGCCTCACGAAGAATTTTGGTGTTTGTTGTTAAACAACAGCAATAAGGTTATTTATAAATTTCAATTAAGCAAAGGCGGATTAACCCAAACCGTAGTTGATATTCGCATGCTGTTTAAAACCGTTTTAGAACATTTGGCAACCGCAATAATTTTGGTACACAACCATCCGTCGGGACAATTACTTGCAAGTGGTGCCGATAAAGAAATCACTCAAAAAATTAAACAAGCAGGAACCAGTTTAGACATCAAATTATTGGATCATTTAATCATAACTGCAACCGATTATTTAAGTTTTGCCGATGAGGGGATTTTGTAAAGAAGAACTTTAAACAAATTTAAACCGTTATTAAATCCGTAGAATATTCACTATCTTGCATACCGTTTAAGAATATACAAAATGATTAAAACGCAAAACGTTACTTTTTCCTATTCGGCGCAACAAAATTTCCATTTTCCTGATATTGATTGTCCCAACGGACAAACCTTATTAATTACAGGGAATTCAGGAACAGGAAAAACCACTTTACTGCATTTGTTAGGCGGTTTGCTACAGCCATTGGCAGGTATTGTTACTATTAACAATCAGGATGTTTCTCAATTATCTCCCAGTAAATTAGATGCTTTTCGCGGACAATCGATAGGCATGATTCTTCAGAAATCTTTTTTTATCGAAGCACTAACTGTTTTAGACAACGTAGTTTTGGCATCGTGGATTGCTGAAAAATCAAAAGCGAAGGAAAAAGCGTTAAGCATTTTAGATAATTTAGGGTTAAAAGATCACGTACACAAATTGCCAAGCCAGTTAAGTATTGGTCAGCAGCAGCGTGTTAACATTGCCCGGGCGTTAATTAACAATCCGTCGGTAATTTTGGCCGATGAACCCACATCGAGTTTAGACGACGAAAACGCTCAAATTGTTGCCCGTTTATTAAGTGATCTAGCCAAAGAATATCAATCATCATTAATAATAGTAACACATGATCAACGTTTAAAATCATTGTTTAACCACCAAATTACCTTGTCATGATTAGCAAAATAGCGTGGAAAAACACCTGGTTTAAACCCTTAAATACGTTTTTAAGCATTGTACTTTTAACCGCATCGGTTTCAATTATATCGATTTTGATACTGCTTCAAAACCAATTCGAAGAGAAATTTTCGGCATCAATGGATAATATCGATTTGGTTTTGGGAGCAAAAGGAAGTCCGTTGCAATTAATTCTTTCATCGGTTTATCAAATAGATGCACCTCCGGGGAATATTCTTTACACCGAAGCCGAAGCATGGATGAACAAACCAATGGTAGAAAGTGCGGTGCCGTTGGCGTATGGCGATAATTATTTAGGATACAAAATTGTAGGTACAACCGATAACTACTTAAAACATTTTCATTTAAAACTTAATCAAGGAAAAATTTTTAGTAATGATCTTGAGGTAGTTGTGGGGAGCGAAATTGCAAAAATTATTGGTTTAAAAATAGGCGATACTTTTTTTGGAACCCACGGTGATGCCGAAGAAGGCGAAGTGCACGACCATCATGCTTATAAAGTAGTCGGTATTTTAGAACCATCGGGTAAGGTAGCCGATCAGCTTATACTTTCAAACATTGCATCGGTTTGGCATATGCATGATCATGAACACGAAGGTAATACCGAAGAAGCACACGTTCATGCCGAAGGTGAAATTCATCATCCACACGAAGGAAAAGAAATCACGGCAGTACTTTTAAAACTGCGCAACAATATGGCTAAAATGACTTGGCCACGCATTATTCCCCAAAACACCAATATGCAGGCAGCATCGCCAGCATTAGAGGTTAACCGTTTGTTTGCCTTGTTCGGCGTGGGAATTTCGGCTTTAAAATATCTGGCTTACGGTATTATGCTTATATCGGGCATCAGTATCTTTGTAGCGTTATACAATACCTTAAAAGAACGCAAATACGAATTTGCTCTTTTGCGAATAACAGGTGCGTCTAAATTACAGTTATTATGGTTGGTACTTTTAGAAAGTATCTTTTTATGTGTCATTGGTTTTATACTTGGTATTGTTTTTGGAAGAATTGGTTTGTATCTTATATCAACATCATCACAAGAAGAATTTAAAATGGCATTTAATCCGTTTGAATTTTTATGGAAAGAAGAAGGATTACTTTTTGTAGCAACATTAACTGTAGGAATTATGGCAGCACTTATACCTGCAATTAAAGCGTATTCGTTAAATATATCAAAAACACTGGCAAATGCTTAAAAAAATAATCATTGCAGTTTACTGTGGTTTGGCATTGGTTTTAATGAGTTTTTCTACAGCAAAAAACTTTAAAGAAATCACTTTGCAAGATCAGCCTATGGAATTAACCTGGCAAATGTTGGGTAGAATGGGAGGCAGTTTAAAGGTTATGGCAAATTATGGCGATGTGATTAAAGAATCGTTACAGGGCAAAAAAATTAAGATCAGCGGTTTTGTGATACCTATCGATAGCAAATCGTATGTTTTAAGCAAAAATGTTTATTCACATTGTTTTTTCTGTAGTACAAGTGCGGGTATCGAAACCATAACGGGTATTCAGTTTAAAAACAAACCACCTCGATTAAAAACCGATGATTTTATTACGATAGAAGGTACATTTTTTTATAATGATAAAAACAAAGACGATTTTACCTTTTATGTACATAATGCGGTAATAACCAATAAAAAATAATAAAATAAAACAGATGTTAAAAAAAATAATTGTTACGGCTTATTGTGGACTGGCGCTGCTTTTAATGAGTTTCTCCACGAAAAATAAAACAGAAAATGAAACGGAATTTTACTATCAGAATCCAACCGAAGTTACTTGGAAACTTTTGGGTAAGATCGATTTCGTGAAGAAAAAAAATCCGCACTACGGAGAAGTAATGTATCCTGTAGTAAATGGAACATTAAAAGCCCTGCAAGGCAAAAAAATTAAAGCATCGGGTTTTATTGTACCAATCGATAGTAAAACCTATGCGTTGAGTAAAAATGTGTTTGCACAGTGTTTTTTCTGCGGAAATGCAGGTCCCGAAACCATTATGGGTATTAAGTTTAAAGGAAATACACCTCGATTAAAAACCGATACCTATGTAACAATGGAAGGCACGTTTAGATATAATGCCGACGATATAGATGATTGGATTTATCATATTGAAAACGCTGTAATTACCCATCAGAAATAATGATACGAACGCAAGGTTTAACCGATTTGTTTTTTGATCTGGATCATACTATTTATGATTTCGATAAAAATTCTGCACTTACTTTTGAGGCGATTTTTAAGGATATGAACCTGAAAAATGTAGCAGATTTTATGGTGCATTTTAAACCAATAAACGATTATTATTGGGAAAAGTTTGCTAAAGAAGAAATATCGCACGATTTTTTACGTTACGGCAGATTAAAAGATACCTTTAAAGCAATTAACGTAGCTGTAACCGATGCCGATATTTATCATATTGCCGATGCTTTTATAGGTAATTTAACCAATTACAATCATGTGTTCAGTGGTGCTTACGAAACATTGGATGCTTTGCAAAGTAAATACCGTTTACATATTATTACGAACGGACCGAGCTTGGTTCAAGAAAAAAAGTTAAAAAATGCCCGTCTTGACCAGTATTTTAAAACCGTAACCAATTCAGAGAAAGCTGGTGTTAAAAAGCCTGATTTGCAAATTTTTAAATATGCACTTGAACTAGCCAACGTAAAATCGGAACAAAGCTTAATGATAGGCGATAATTTACAAGCCGATGTACACGGAGCCTTAAACGCAGGTATGCAGGTTATTTGGTTTAACGAATTTAAGTTAGAAAATACCATTAAAGTTCCCGAGGTACAGCAATTAAATCAACTTTTAGATATTTTGTAAAATGAAGAAATTTTTATTTTTAATGCTTTTCACATGTTTAGGTTTAAGCATGCAGGCACAACCAGTAACTAACACTAAAGTTGTACGCATAAAAGGAGTGTATGATTTTCAAACCGAATTTAACGAATATCGTGTAAATTCTTATTTAAAACATCGGTTAGAAGAAGCAGGTTTTACTGTTTATTATGATATGGAAGAGTCGCAACGTGGCAAAGGGGAAGTTACGCAACCGTGTAACGAGTTGTTTTGTTTGGTAAAACGCGATAAATCTATGTTGGCAACCAAACTAACCATTCAATTAATCAACTGTAAAGGTGATGTTGTTTTTACAGCAAACGGCGAAAGTAGGTTAAAAAAACGTGACAAATCTCATGTAGATGCAATTAAAAATGCCTTGGAGTATTCCAACTTAAATAGTAAGAAATAGTAAAAATGCACTTCAACCGAAGTGCATTTTTTAATAATTGTATTTTCCTTGCCAACGCTGGTGTAAAAAATCTTTTGTTTGTCGCTCTTTTGCATTATCACCTGGTTCGTAAAAAGGAGTATTCGCTAAATCGTCTGGTAAATATTCCTGATAAGCAAAATTACCTGGATAATCGTGACTGTATTTATAATCTTCGCCGTAACCTAATTCTTTCATTAATTTGGTGGGAGCGTTTCGTAAATGAATCGGAATAGATAAATCACCCGTTTGTTTTACAACAGCCTGCGCTTTACCAATAGCCATATAGCTGGCATTGCTTTTTGGAGATGTAGCCAGATAAATAGCACATTGGCTTAATAATATTCGACTTTCAGGATAACCAATAACCGATACTGCCTGAAAAATATTGTTTGCCATAATTACAGCGGTGGGGTTTGCCAATCCAATATCTTCTGATGCCGATATAAGCAAACGTCGAGCAATAAATTTTAAATCTTCGCCGCCTTCAATCATTCTTGCCAACCAATAAACAGCTCCGTTTGGATCACTTCCTCGTATCGATTTTATAAATGCCGAAATAATATCGTAATGTTGTTCACCAGTTTTATCGTACAAAACGGTATTTTTCTGAACAATCTGCATTACTTTTTCATTGGTAATTTCAATGGTATCACCACCAATAGAGTTTACAATCAGTTCAAAAGTATTCAGTAGTTTTCTGCCATCGCCACCTGAAACTCTAAATAAGGCTTCGTTTTCTTTAATCACAATGTTTTTCGATTGTAATTCTTCATCAACTTTTAAAGCTCGGTTCAAAAGGTCTTCTAAATCTTTTTTGGTAAAAGCATTCAACGTGTACACCTGGCAACGCGACAAAAGGGCAGGAATAACCTCAAAACTCGGATTTTCTGTCGTTGCACCAATTAGCGTAACCCAACCCTTTTCAACCGCCGCTAATAATGAATCTTGTTGCGATTTGCTGAAACGGTGAATCTCGTCAATAAACAAAATAGGGTTTTTAGCGGTAAACAAACCGTTGTTTCCCTTTGCTTTCTCAATAACTTCGCGCACATCTTTTACACCGGCATTTATTGCACTTAAAGTGTAAAAAGGTCGCTTGCTTTCTTGTGCAATAATTTCTGCCAAGGTGGTTTTACCCGTGCCTGGCGGTCCCCAAAAAATCATCGAAGGTATAATGCCACGCTTAATATTTTGCGTTAATACACCAGTTGCACCAACCAAATGTGTTTGACTGGTGTAATCTTCTAATTGTTTAGGACGTATGCGTTCTGCTAAAGGAGTTATCATACTGTAAAATTAATAAATACATAATGGCGTTGCAAAATGTTTAGTTGTTATTTGAAGTATATTTTAATTTTAAAAAACATCCTGATACAATAGTTGTAAGGCAGTGTATAAGATAAATTTTCTCACCATTTATATTTTTAAAATTATTTGTAACATAAAAGTTAACCGTGATGCCAATAATTGAAATGCCTATTAAAATAGCTTTTATAAGTACAGTATCGGTATAACTTTTTTTAAAAGACATAAAAACTAAAGTATAAATTAATAAGAAAGGAATTATCAAGTAAAAGCCTAGAATATAATAGAAAAAAGTAGCAAACAGATATCCTGTCGTATTTTCAACCCATTCTGAAAAATCATTATCCGCATTAATGAATAATAAACTGGTTAATAGTGGAGAAAAGAACAAAGTAAATATCCAATGCAAAATTAAGTAAGTCCATTTCATATTATGGGTATTTAATGATTTAATAAAAATACAAATTTAGAAAAGACTGCCAAAATAGCAGTCTTTTTTTATTGGACATATTTTTGATTGAAGATTTGTATGAAATTAGATCAGCTAAAATTCCGTCCGCATGTTGTTTGGGTGCCCTTTGCATTCATTTTAACCATTTGGATGGTTTATTATTTAGATTGGCGTTATTTTTTTGAATGGAATGATTTCGGAATTGTTCCACGTACTTTTAAAGGTTTGCGAGGCATTGTTTTTTCACCTTTTCTGCATGGATCTGTTAGTCATTTGTGGAATAATACTTTAGCCTTGGCAGTCTTGTTGCCTCTAATTTGTTACTACTATTATAAAAACTGGAAAACATTACTCTTTGGTGGTATACTATTGTCTGGACTTGGCACGTGGATTATTGCAAAAACTGGAACCCATATTGGCGCAAGTGGTTTAATTTATGTGCTAACAGCCTATATGTTTTTCACGGGTATTCGCAGCAAGCAATACCGTTTAATGGCAATTTCGTTTCTAATGATTATTCTTTATGGCGGAACTGTGTGGTATATGCTGCCCGATATTGAGAAAGGAATTTCATGGCAGGGACATTTGGCAGGATTTCTTTCGGGTATGATTTTATCTTATATCTTGCAAAAACCTCAATTTGAACCTCATTATAAATACGACTGGCAATATCCTGATTACGATGAATCAAAAGACGATTTTATAAAACAGTTTGATGCCAAAGGAAATTTTAATCCGTTACCGTTATTAAGGACAGATGCCGATGGCTATGTTTATAACGATACCTTTCACAGAAAAAATAAAACAACTCATCATTCAGTTAAAGTTTTTAATCTACACTAAAAAAAATCTATTTATTAATAGATTTTTAATATGATAGAAAAAGGAATTATGAGATCTTTTTGTTAATTTTATAAAAGTTACGAACAATACAAAACAACAATATGGAAGATCACAAAGGAGACATCAGTAAATGCCCGTTCCACAATGGAACAATGAACCAGCCTGTTGCTGGTAAAGGAACACAAAATAAAGATTGGTGGCCTAATCAACTGCCTATACACATATTAAAACAGCATTCAGAAAAAATGAACCCAATGGGGGTTGATTTTGATTATGCCAAAGAATTTAATTCATTAGATTTAGAAGCAGTTAAAGCTGATTTAAAAGCAGTAATGACCGATTCACAAGATTGGTGGCCTGCAGATTTTGGTCATTACGGACCATTATTCATCCGTATGGCATGGCATGGTGCCGGAACATACCGCGTACAAGACGGGCGCGGTGGTGCTGGAAGCGGTCAACAGCGTTTCGCACCTTTAAATTCGTGGCCTGATAACGTATCATTAGACAAAGCACGCCGCTTATTATGGCCGGTAAAACAAAAATACGGACGTAAAATTTCATGGGCCGATTTATTTATCCTAACAGGAAATATGGCATTAGAATCTATGGGCTTTAAAACCTTAGGTTTCGGTGGTGGTCGCCCTGATTCATGGGAATCGGATGTGGATGTATATTGGGGATCAGAAACCACATGGTTAGGTGGTGACGAACGTTATTCACAAGGATCGCGTGGAGTAGAAGGTGAAGGAGTTTTAGTTTCTGATGATAATGCCGATGGAAAAATTCATACCCGCGATTTAGAAAACCCGTTAGCTGCCGTACAAATGGGATTGATTTATGTAAACCCTGAAGGTCCAGATGGCAATCCAGATCCGTTAGCTTCGGCAAAAGACATACGCGATACCTTTGCGCGCATGGCAATGAACGATGAGGAAACATTGGCATTAATTGCTGGTGGACATACTTTTGGTAAAACACACGGAGCCGCATCGGCAGATCATGTAGGATCAGAGCCAGAGGCATCCGATTTAGATATGCAAGGTTTGGGTTGGCACAACAGCTACGGAACAGGTAAAGGTGGCGATACCATTACATCGGGAATAGAAGTCACTTGGACGAGCAAACCAACCGAATGGTCAAACTTGTTTTTAAGCTACCTTTATGGTTTTGATTGGGAATTAACTAAATCACCTGCAGGTGCACACCAATGGGTTGCTAAAAATGTAGGCGAGATTATTCCGCATGCACACGATGCAAACAAACGTTTGAGACCAACCATGTTAACGTCGGATATTGCACTTAAAGTAGATCCGGAATATGAAAAAATTGGTCGCCGTTTCCTTGAAAATCCAGATCAATTTGCAGATGCTTTTGCCAAAGCATGGTTCAAGTTAACACACCGCGATATGGGACCTCGTGCTCGTTATTTAGGACCAGATGTGCCTGCGGAGGAGTTTATATGGCAAGATCCTGTACCGGCTGTTGATCATGAATTGGTAAACGATCAAGATATTGCTCAATTAAAAGAAACGGTTTTAAACACAGGATTAACCGTATCAGAATTGGTAGGAACAGCTTGGGCTTCGGCATCAAGTTTCCGAGGATCTGATAAACGTGGTGGAGCCAACGGTGCGAGAATTCGTTTAGAACCAATGAAAAACTGGGAAGTAAACAACCCTATCCAGTTAAATAAAGTAATCACTGCGTTAGAGGCGGTACAAGCTGATTTTAATACAGATACTAAAAAGATTTCTTTAGCCGATTTAATTGTGTTAGCCGGAAATGCGGGTGTTGAAAAAGCAGCTAAAGATGCAGGATACACGATCACTGTACCTTTTGCACCAGGTCGTACCGATGCTACACAAGAACAAACCGAAATTGATTCGATTAAATGGTTAGAACCAATTGCAGACGGATTCCGTAATTATCGCAAATCAAAAAATCGTGCCGTTTCAACAGAAGAGTTGTTGATTGACAAAGCACATTTGTTAACTTTGACTGCGCCAGAAATGACTGTGTTGTTAGGAGGTTTACGTTCGATTAATATCAATTTCGACGGTTCTAAACACGGAGTCTTAACCGATCGTCCAGGTAAATTAACCAATGATTTCTTTGTGAATTTACTTACAATGGATAACCAATGGAAAGCAATGGATGATAGCAGAGAAGTATATTTAGGAAGTGACCGCAAAACAGGTACACCAAAATGGACGGCTACACGTGCCGATTTAGTGTTTGGTTCACATGCTGAATTACGTTCTATCGCAGAAGTATATGCTTGTGCAGATGCAGAAGAACAATTTTTAAGCGACTTTGTAAAAGCGTGGAACAAAGTAATGAACGCAGATCGTTTTGATTTAAAATAAAACGAATAATAATAAAAAAAGCTCTCTTTAAAATTCTAAAGAGAGCTTTTTTATTTTCAGTGTCATGCTGAACTTGGTTCAGCATCTCATAAAAAATAATTATAAATGCGATTACTTCGTCAGTTTGTAAACTCGTTCTCATATCAAGCATGGAATGAAAAACTGAACGAAATAAAACTTACAAACGTTGTCTTACAGCTTCGTACAAAAATGCCCCACAAGCAACCGATACATTCAACGATGAAATAGTTCCATACATAGGTAACTTCGCTTTTTCGTCTACAATTTTTAATACCGATGGATTTACTCCTTTATCTTCAGATCCCATAATAATGGCAATTCCTCTGTTAAAGTCGATATCGTAAATATTGTTTTCGGTTTTTTCTGTAGCAGCAACAGTAGCGATTCCCGATCCTTGTAAGTAAAAAACAGCATCTTTAATGTGATCTACTTTACAAATAGGAATATTAAAAACTGCACCAGCCGATGTTTTAACTGTATCGCCGTTAACCGGAGCCGAACCTTGTTTTTGAATAATAATGCCGTCAACGCCCGTACATTCTGCCGTGCGAATAATCGCACCAAAATTTCGAGCATCGCTTAATTGATCTAAAATTAAAAACAACGGGTTTTGTTTTTTCTCTAAAACGCCCTCAACCAATTCTTCCATGGTCACAAATTTAATTGGAGCAATAGATGCAACTGCACCCTGATGGTTGTTAAATTTGCTTAATTTATTCAGTTTTTCAACAGGTACATAAGAAAAATTAACGTTGTTTTTCTTCAACGTTTTCATAAGCTCTTGCATTAAATCGCCTTGAGCTTCTTTTTGTAAAAATACCTTATCTATTTCTTTTCCTGCCTGTATCGCTTCGATAATGGCACGAATTCCAAATATTTGATGTTCGTTTTGCATACCGCAAAGATATTATTTATATTTAATGAAATTGAAAGAACTTTTTATTAAAACTTAATCATAAACAGGTGTAATAATAATTTCTTCTTTAGTACCTTTTTTTATTGATGTTCGCATTTGTTTTATACATGTGCCTTGGTTGTCTTTTTCTTTACAGTCAATAGAAACTTCGTCAACAATTTTACCATCTTTTGATGTTATCTCAATTTTAGATAGATCGCTATCTGTGTAATAAAAATGCTGCGTTTGAAATGTTGTGAAATTATCGACTATCTTATTGATAGATCCGTCTTTATTATAATAATAAATACTTTCGCTCTTTTTATCTTGTTTCTTTAAATACGTACTAATGCGTTCGCGGCGGTTGGGTTTCCAACGGGTTTTACGGTAAAGTGTTTCTTTATTGGGATACAGTTCTTCGGTAAACCACATTTTTTTGTTTGTTTCCTGCAGAAGCTTACCCGATGAATCAAACGTTTTTGAATGTTTGATACGACCGTTTTTAAAAGTGATTTCTTTTTTCTGTAAAAGCTTTTTCTGATTGTTGGTAACCGTGTAAGTTTCTTCGGTTGCAAATTTTATTCCGTCAGGTAACAAATGCGCTTTCGTGTACTTTTTGGTAGCACATGACTGTAACGTAAATAATAAAAGTAAAAAACATAAAACTCTCATAACTGCAATTTTTTAAATTATATAAGGAGTGTTTATTATGTTTTATGTCCTATAAATATACTAATTTATCAGACCAAATAAAATTAAAACTGCGTTTTGTAGCTTAAATGAAAAATAGCGTTCGATAGTTTAAAATCGGTATTATGTTGCAAACCATTGGCATAAATAATATTGAATAAGCCGCCGCCGGTTTGTATGCCAAAACCCAAACCAAATGAATATAGTAACTCATTAACGTTATCTCCTTCGTAATACGCAACGTCGGTAATAGAGTGTAAGTACATATTCGGTGCCAATAAATAACGCACTTCGTTATACAAGCCTGCCTGTGTTTTTGCTAATAGTGAATTTTCTGCAAAACCGCGTATAGAATGAATACCCCCAAAACGATAATACTCATTATACAATAGGGCAGATGCACTATTTAAAACAGAACCTTCAATTTTTTGATGCGCGTACCAACGGTTGTTAATCTGCCAAAGATACTCGGCGCTTAATTGCGCAAATTGCTGAGCGGCTTTTCTGTTGTCTTTTTCTTCGGTTTTAGATCCAATTCCTAATAAAGCAGTCACCTGATATTTTTGAGGAAACAACGGATGATCCTGATATTTGTTCAATAAATAATTCAGTGTAATAAACTGATTGTTGTAATCTGCCGCTTGATAAAAATTATCGGTTCCCGCAACCGATGCTGTTGATTGATATCCGATACCAACCCTATGATTAAAATTAAGATAGTATAAAACAGCCGCATTAAATTTGGTGTTCATCATAGTGCTGTCTTGTTTAAACAATTCCAATGAAGTTTTTAAGCCCAAAGGCGTGTTAAACAAATATGGAACTTCGCCAGATAAATTAAACTGCGTTTGTTGGTTTCCGTCGTTTTTCCAATACAGTTTCAACTGCTCACCTTTATTTAAAATATTCATCAACTGTAAATCGGCATAACCGTTAAATTGTACTTTACCGTCGTCGTCATTCGTAAAACCAATCAATCCGTCAAACTGACTCACATTTTGTCGTTCCACATATAAATACAATGCGGTATTGCTTTCGGTAAATAAAACTTCGGGTTGTTTGGTGGTTTTAATAAACGGAAACTGTCGCATTTCTTTTTGTAAATCAGCAATAATAACTTCGGTAAAAGGTTGTTTCTCGTATTTTTTTACAAGTCGGTTTTTAATTCCTGTCGGAAAATTGCTGTAAGGCGTAAATACCAATTGATCTATCTTTCGTTGTGTATCCAAATGCAAATCTAAATCGGCATGAAGGATGTTGTTTGAAAATTGATGATTTGTTAATGTGGCAGTGCTGATAGAATACCCTTTTTGAGCTAACTTTTTAACCATATTTTCAAGATAATCTTCGGTAGTTTGAATAGGAATAGTAACCGAAGTATCGTTGATGCTTAAAAGATTTTGTAAGTTGATTTGGTGCTGATTAAAGTTAATTTTAAGGCTGTCTGTTTTTTTACCCAGATCAAATTGTACCAGATACAGACTGTCTTTTTTTTGGGCAGATATAATTTGTTGATAAAAATATCCGTTTAATTTTAATGTGTTCTGTAAAGAATTCAGTTGCTTTTCAACTTCTTGTCCGTTAATAAAAATACTGTCTGTTAGTTTTTTTTTAAGATAATTAGTTTCTGTTGTAGATTTACCTGCTACTTTCAAGTAAATTTGCTGACCGTACAAAGCACTATTTGCTGTAAGAAACAGAAAAATACTACTGTATATATATATAAGGAGTGATTTGTTGTAAAGCATTATAATATAACGGGTAAATAATCGTAAAAGTATAAATAATTTGAAAATAAACGAAATAGGTTTGTTTTGAAAGTAAAAATTTATATATTTGCATCCCCGAAAATACACGGGAAATTAAATTGAATGTAGAAAATTTTTAATAAACATTATGCCAACAATTCAACAATTAGTAAGAAAAGGGAGAA
>JBEBXO010000032.1:0-29521 GCA_040391585.1 Paenimyroides ummariense
AAAACATATTGGTTTACAAAGAATTAAAATAAGTACATAACTTTACACCTCAATATTTTTATATAAAATTTCAGATAGTCAATAAAAACAATTGTTGTACAAAAATGATTTTTTATTTTTGAAAAAAATTATGAAATACATGGAAACAAACAGCGAGAATTTTCAGGAAAGCAAAACAGAAATCAAACCAAAGAAATCTAATAAAGCTTTATATATCATATTAACCATTTTAAGTATACTTGTTTTAATATCTGGTGCGATTTTTTATCTAGGATATCAAAAATATAAAGAAAACAATGATACTGAATTAGCAAATTCTCAAAACCGCATAGCTGCCATCAATGGAATTTTCTCTGTAGCACAGTATGATAACATTCCAGAAAACTACCGCGAACACATTTACAACTTTTTAGAATACAACAGCTATTTAGACGGAACCTACTTTTTAACCAAAATTGCCGATCGTGCCAAATCTGTTTACGCCTTTGGTGATTTTACCGATGATGATAACGATGAAGACGATTTAGCTGTTTTATTTGAAAAAAACGATTACGCAAGCAGCATGCTGGTAATTTTTAACCATAAAGGAGAAGGTTTGTACGTTAAACATTTCGAAAATGAATTACCTACCATAAATCCCTTTAAAGTTGGTGCAAAAATCTACGAGAACGAAGCAAAACTTACCCCAGCTTCTTGCGGAGGTTTAATAATTAAAACCGATTACAGAAAAGAAGCGTTAGTTTACAACAAAAAAACAAAAAAGTTCGATACGCATTACCAATACACCGAAGATGATATTAAATCAATGAACGAACCCGACGCGTATTATGAGGAAGAATATGACGAAGAACCAATCGATGATACACCCGAAGAAAGTTCATCAATAATAAATTCTATAAATACTCCATAAATTAAAGATAGCAATTAAGCTATCTTTTTTCTTTTAACATTGTTGAATAATAGAATTAATTTGTTACATTAGATTATATCAAAAAGCACTGCCAAGAAAAATAAAGGGTACAGATTTTGATATGTTAAAATAAATGAACCCTAAATATTATAAAATGGACGACAATTTTTCACCAAGAGTAAAGGAAGTAATTACCTTTAGTAGAGATGAAGCTTTACGTTTAGGGCACGATTATATTGGTACAGAGCATATCATGCTTGGTATTTTGCGCGAAAGCCAGGGCGAAGCAATCACGATATTACATAACTTATCAATAGATTTGGAATTTCTTAAGAATCGATTTGAAGCATTGATTCCAGAGAACCCTAATAAAATTATAAACACCGAAAAGAAAAACATTCATCTTACAAAACAAGCTGAAAACGCTTTAAAAAGAGCCTTTTTAGAAAAAAAATTATATAAAACCGATGTAATTAATACCGGGCACATACTTATGTCGATATTAAGAAATACCGAAGATCCAACAACCATTCTTTTAAATCGTTGTAAGGTAGATTACGACAATGCCAAAGAAGAATTTGTAAGTCTGCTATCTAATTCCGAATCGTTAAGTGAACAACCCCGTAACAGTGCGTTCGATGACGACGAAAGAGGTGACAGTATGTCAGACAGTTTCAATAATCCTTCTGCACAAAACAAATCGGGCAAAAAATCTAAAACTCCGGTACTAGATAATTTCGGGCGCGATTTAACCGAGTTGGCAGAACAAGGAAAATTGGATCCTGTTGTTGGTCGTGAAAAAGAAATAGAACGTGTTTCGCAAATCTTATCGCGTCGTAAAAAGAACAATCCGCTGCTAATTGGTGAGCCGGGTGTTGGTAAATCTGCCATTGCAGAAGGCTTGGCACTACGCATCATTCAAAAGAAAGTATCTCGCATTTTGTTTAACAAAAGAGTGGTAACTTTAGATTTGGCAAGCTTGGTTGCAGGTACGAAATACCGCGGTCAGTTTGAAGAGCGTATGAAAGCCGTGATGAATGAATTAGAAAAGAACGACGACATCATTCTTTTTATCGATGAAATTCACACCATTGTTGGCGCTGGCGGTGCAACAGGTTCGTTAGACGCATCAAACATGTTTAAACCTGCATTGGCACGTGGCGAAATTCAATGTGTTGGGGCAACAACTTTAGACGAATACCGCCAATACATAGAAAAAGATGGTGCGTTAGAACGTCGTTTTCAAAAAGTAATTGTAGAACCTACAACTGAAGAAGAAACAATTACCATTTTAAACAACATTAAACCTAAATACGAAGATCATCATAATGTAATTTATACACCTGAAGCTATTGAAGCCTGCGTAAAATTAACAAGCAGATACATGACCGAACGCTTTTTACCAGACAAAGCTATTGATGCACTAGATGAAGCTGGCTCGCGTGTACATATAACAAATATTGAAGTTCCTGCAGAAATTTTAAAACTTGAAAAAGATTTAGAAGAAGTGCGCGAAAAGAAATCAGATGCCGTTAAGCGTCAAAAATACGAAGAAGCTGCAGCTTTACGTGACGATGAAAAACGCATCGAAAAAGATTTGGCTGTAGCACAGGAACGCTGGGAAGAAGATTCTAAAAACAATAAAATCACCGTTACCGAAGAGCATGTTGCCGATGTAGTTTCAATGATGACAGGCATTCCGGTTAATAAAATTGCACAGGCCGAAAGTAAAAAACTGGCGAAGTTACCTGATGCCATTAAAGGCAAAGTAATTGGTCAGGACGAAGCGGTGGCAAAAATTGCAAAATCTATCCAAAGAAACCGTGCTGGCTTAAAAGATCCTAACAAACCTATTGGTTCGTTTATTTTCTTGGGTCAAACCGGTGTTGGTAAAACGCAGTTGGCTAAAGTAATTGCTAAAGAAATTTTCGATTCTGAGGATGCTTTAATCCGTATAGATATGAGCGAATACATGGAAAAATTTGCCATTTCGCGATTAGTTGGTGCACCTCCGGGATACGTTGGATACGAAGAAGGCGGTCAATTAACAGAAAAAGTGCGTAGAAAACCATATTCGGTTATTTTATTAGACGAGGTTGAAAAAGCACATCCAGACGTCTTCAATATGCTGTTACAGGTTTTAGACGACGGACATTTAACCGATAGTTTAGGCAGAAAAATTGATTTTAGAAATACCATCATCATCATGACATCGAACGTTGGGGCACGCCAGCTGAAAGATTTTGGTACTGGTGTTGGTTTCGGAACCAAATCTCGACAAGATCAACAAGAAGATCTTACCAAATCGGTTATTGAAAACGCTTTGAAAAAAGCTTTTGCACCCGAATTTTTAAATCGAATTGACGATGTGGTCGTTTTCAACGCATTAGAAAAAGAAGACATTCACAAGATCATCAATATTGAAATTGAAAAATTGTACACCCGTGTAAACGCATTGGGTTATCAGTTAGAATTAACACAAGAAGCATTAGATTTTATTGCAGATAAAGGTTTTGACAAACAGTATGGTGCACGACCATTAAAACGTGCCATTCAAAAATATGTTGAAGATTTATTGGCAGAAGAAATCATTAACGGCAACATTCATGAAAATGATGTTTTATTAATGGATAAAATTAAAGATGAAGAAGCTTTAAATGTTACCATAAAAAATGCCAACTCTTCTTTAAAAAAATAATTCAATTTATTTTAAAAGCTGTTTAAATAGCAATTATTGGTCAAGCTGAACTTGATTAACTGCGTTCAATTCGCAAGCTCGGGTCAGCTTCTCATAATTTTGAAATCAGAATAATGAGATTCCGGATCAAGTCCGGAATGACAGATATAATGTTTTTTAAACAGTTTTTTTTATACCTTTTAATCAAAGAAAAAGGCTATGAACCAAATTAAGAAAATTAAACGTATTGGCAATGTAATCAGTATTTTATCAAAATACGGATTCGATGATATAATTGCGCGCACCAGTGCAGAAAAATATGTTCCAAAAGGCTTTTTAAAATCAAAACGAGGCAAAGAAATTTTTAATTTAAGCGTTTATAAGCGTGTGCGTCTGGTGCTGGAAGAATTAGGTCCCACTTACGTTAAATTAGGACAGATGTTCAGCAACCGCGAAGACATTCTGCCACCCGAAATGATTGCCGAATTAGCCGAACTGCAAGATAATGTTCCGCCAGAAGAATTGGATATTTACAAAAAAATTGCCGATGAACTGCTTATAAATCCCGATGAACATTTTGAATACATCAACCCCGTTCCTATTGCTTCAGCCTCTATATCACAGGTTTATGTAGCACGATTGGTAAATGGCGAAAAAATCGTAATTAAAGTAAAAAGATCTACAATCGACGAAATTATCAGATCCGATATCATGATTATGAAAGATCTGGCTAAAATCTTGGAAAAAAATTACGATGCTGCCCGAAAAATGAGTTTAACGCAGTTGATTAATTCGTTCGAAAACAATATGTATCGGGAACTGTCGCTTACAAACGAATTTCACAATATAGAAAAATTCCGTAAAAATTTTACCAACCGAACAGAGGTTTACGTTCCAAAAACATACAAAGAACTATCGAACAACAACATATTAACCATGGAATTTGTCGATGGTTTTAAAGTAAACAACAAAGAGCGCATTGTTGCAAACGGCATGCAACCTAAAGATGTTGCACAAACAGCTATTGTATTGTTTATGAAAATGATTTTAGAAGACGGTTTTTTTCATGCAGATCCGCATCCAGGCAACGTTTTTATTCTGAACAACCAAAAATTCTGTTTTATTGATTTTGGTTCAATGGGTAAAATCATGAAAGGCGATATGGAACTGTTAGAAAGCATCATTGAAAATTTTATGATTCAGGATGCCAAAAAAATCATTCGCCTGTTGAAACGTTTGGCAATTGAATATCATATTGAAGATGAAAAACTGCTGGAACGGGAAATTTACGACATTTTCCATATGTTGGAACACACCGCTTTAAACGAAATAAATGTAAACGAAATTGTTGCAAAAATAAAGTCGATCATGGCAAAAAATCATGTGTTGATGCCCGAATTTATTTATTTGCTGTTACGTGGAATATCGATTATTGAAGGAATTGGCAAACAGTTAGACCCCGAATTAAATGTTATGGAAAGCATCCGTCCGTACGCAAACGAACTGGCTTTAAAAAAATACGGACCCAAACAAATTGTGCAAAAATCGTTAAAACATTTAAAAATTCTTGGTGCAAATCTGCAAAATTTACCAGATGATTTAACGGTTTTATTAGAAAAGGTAAAAGACGACAAATTAAAAGTAAATTTTGAAGTTGAAGGTTTAGAAGACATGCGAAAAACCCTACAAAACGCATCGAACCGTTTAACGTATGCCATAATTATTGCGGCTTTATCCATAGGATCTTCTATTTTAATGATGGCACATATTCCGCCTTTGTTCTTTGGAAATTCATTTTTAGGATTGGTAGGATTTTTACTTTCGGGTATTTTAGGAATTGTCATTATATATTCGATCTGGAAAAAAGACAAATAGTTTTACAAAACAGCAACTTTTAGTACATTTGCACCATGCAGAAAAGTATAAACATATTAAACAAACGTGCCAAATTTGAATTTGAGTTTATTGAAAAATATACAGCAGGAATTGTTTTGGCGGGAACCGAAATAAAATCGATACGTTTGGGAAAAGCATCTATTGCAGACAGTTTTTGTGAATTTCAAAACGGAGAATTGTTCATGATTAATTCGCATGTTGAAGAATATTCGTTTGGAACTCATTACAACCACAAAGCTAAAAGCGAACGTAAACTACTTCTTAATAAAAAAGAATTAAAATCGTTACATAAAAGTGTGCAAAATAAGGGTTTAACTATTGTACCACTGCGTTTGTTTACCAACGAAAAAGGCTTGGCAAAGGTTGAAATTGCTTTGGCAAAAGGTAAAAAACTGTATGATAAACGCGAAACCATTAAAGATCGCGAAAATAAAATTGATTTAGCTCGATTAAAGAAAGCTTATTAATATCTTAATAAGCTTCTTTATTTAAATAGCAGTAGTAGGTTTATCCAAAAATCTTATTTCATCAATTTCGAACTGTCTAATTTTACCATTTTTCATTTCAACAATTGCCCAAACTCCACTAAAGGTTTCATCTTTATAGTGTTCAAAACAGTGAAAATATCCATAATCTAATTCAGCTTCTGTTCTTTTTGACGTTTGTCTACCATTCTCGAATATGTAACCACTAGGTTTTAATGTTACTTCTACTTTTCTTAATTCCATTATTTTTATTTCTTATGATTATTTAATCAAATATAGAAATAATTTATTTTAAAATAAAAAAACAATAGAATAAATTTATTATCTATTCTTATCTTCTAACATAGGTACAAACTTAAAATCGCCAAATTCGTGTTGTTCAAAGTGGGTTTCCGATGTTCTTATTAACAACGTCATTACTTGTTTATCCTCGCCAACGGGAATAACCAACCTGCCTCCTATTTTCAACTGTGCCATTAAAGGCTGTGGAACAAAAGGTGCACCTGCAGTAACAATAATACTATCAAAAGGGGCATCGTTAGGCAAACCTTTGTAACCGTCACCAAACGAAACAACTCGTGGGCGGTAACCTAATTTTGGTAATAAAACCGATGTTTTTCTATATAATTCATTCTGGCGTTCAATAGTAAAAACCTTTGCGCCCATTTTGCATAAAACCGCTGTTTGATAGCCCGATCCTGTACCAATTTCCAGCACTTTATCATCTGCTTTTACCTGCAACAACTGCGACTGAAATGCTACAGTGTAAGGTTGCGAAATGGTTTGTCCGGCACCAATAGGGAAAGCGGTGTCTTGATACGCAAAATCCTGAAAACCAGACTCTAAAAACAAATGACGTGGCACGGCATTCATAGCATTCAATACATTTGTATCGTAAATGCCTTTTTGTGCCAATAATTTCACTAACTGGTTTCTTAATCCTTGATGTTTTGCAGTATCTCTCACGTTTTAATCCTTTCTTACTGCATCAAAATTACATATATTTTTAAAGTTTACACAACCTTTTAATTTGAATATTTTTCAACGCAAACGTAACTTTCAGCTAATAAAACACTTCGGTTTTCAAATATATTTTAACTTTGCAAAAAACATTCATTATGTTAAAAATTGGCGTATTAGGCGCAGGTCATTTAGGAAAAATCCATTTGCGGTTGTTAAATCAATCATCAAAATACGAATTGGTTGGTTTTTTTGATCCATCAAAAGAAAATGCCGAAAAGGTTTCTGCAGAATTCGGTTATAAATCATTCGACTCTATAAGCGATTTAATTGCAGCGGTTGATGTGGTTGATATTGTAACACCTACCCTTTCGCATTATCATTGTGCAGTTGAAGCTGTAAAAGCGGGCAAACACATCTTTTTGGAAAAACCAATTTCGAACACCGTTGAAGAAGCCGAACATATTATTGAACTTGCTAAAGAATATCATGTAAAAGGACAAGTTGGTCATGTGGAACGATTTAATCCGGCGTTTAAAGCGGTTAAAGATAAAATTCACAACCCGATGTTTATAGAAACGCACCGTTTGGCAGAATTTAATCCGCGCGGTACCGATGTTCCTGTGGTTTTAGATTTAATGATTCACGATATCGATGCCATTTTAAGCGTTGTAAAATCGCCTGTTAAAAATATTCATGCAACGGGAACTGCTGTAATTAGCGATTCGCCCGATATTGCCAATGCACGTATTGAGTTTGAAAACGGTTGTGTTGCTAATGTAACATCGAGTAGAATTTCGATGAAAAACATGCGTAAAGCTCGATTTTTTCAAAAAGACGCTTATATTTCTGTCGATTACCTTGATAAAATCTGCGAAGTGGTGAAAATGAAAGATGCACCTGAAGTTCCGGGCGATTTCGATTTGATTCTTCAAAATGCAGAAGGTGTAAAAAAACAGATTTATTTCGATAATCCTTCGGTAGAAAATAACAATGCCATTTTAGATGAATTGGGAACTTTTGCCGATGCAATCAACAACAATACAACACCAATTGTAACCTTAGAAGACGGAACAGAAGCATTAAGAATTGCACACAGAATCATTAATTGTTTCGGTAAATAAATTAAAAAAAGTATATTCGCATAAATTCGTATTAAAACATAAAAATGAAAAATATAGCTGTAATTGGTGCTGGAACAATGGGTAACGGAATTGCCCATACATTTGCACAAAAAGGATTTAAAGTTTGTTTAATTGATATTTCAGACCAAGCAATAGAACGCGGAATGAACACCATTGTGTCTAATTTAGACCGCATGATTGCGAAAGGATCAATTACCGAAGCTGATAAAAAAGCTACTATTGAAAATATTATTACCTATACCGATGTTAAAGACGGTGTTGTAAATGTAGATTTAGTTGTTGAAGCTGCTACAGAAAACATCAACCTAAAATTAAACATCTTTAAAGAATTAAGCGAAGTTTGTCGTGAAGATGTTATTTTGGCATCGAACACCTCTTCTATTTCTATTACGCAGATTGCTGCGGTTGTTAAAAACCCGGAACGCGTAATTGGTATGCACTTTATGAATCCGGTGCCTATTATGAAATTGGTAGAAATTATCCGTGGATACAACACGAGCGATGAAGTTACAAAAAAAATCATGGATTTATCTTTAGCTTTAGGAAAAACACCAACCGAAGTAAACGATTACCCTGGTTTCGTTGCAAACCGTATTTTAATGCCAATGATTAACGAATCAATCGAAACCTTATACAACGGTGTTGCCGGTGTTAGCGAAATTGATACGGTGATGAAATTAGGAATGGCACACCCAATGGGACCATTACAATTAGCCGATTTTATTGGGTTAGATGTTTGTTTATCGATCTTAAACGTAATGTACGACGGATTTAAAAATCCTAAATACGCACCTTGCCCGTTATTGGTAAACATGGTAATGGCAGGAAAATTAGGAGTGAAATCTGGGGAAGGTTTTTACGATTATTCTGAAAGCAAAAAAGCAGAGAAAGTTACAAAAATGTTTTCGTAAATAGATATAAAATAAAGTTTTAAAGACGATTGAACCTTGTTCAATTGTCTTTATGCATTTTTAATAGATACATTTAGTACCTTTATATATACTAATTTCAAACGTTTTGTCATTCCGAACTTGTTTCGGAATCTCATCTTAAAATTTATATAAATGAGAAGCTGACCCGAGCTTGCGAATTGAACGCAGTTAAACAAGTTCAGCTTGACAGTTACTGTGTTTACAGAAACTATTTATTAATTTGATTTTAAACGAATGGCAGATATAATTCCTTTTAAAGCAGTTCGCCCGGCGGCAGATAAAGTTTCGTTGGTAACTACACGTCCGTACGATGATTATTCGGCAGCCGAACTGGCGTCGTGGCTCGATTTTAATCCGTTTTCTTTTCTTCATATTGTTAATTTAGCATTTATCAATCAGGAAAAGATCGATCCGTTGCGCCGTTACAAAATGGTTGCAACAAAGTATCAGGATTTTAAACGCGACGGCATTTTAATTAAGGACGAAAATCCATCAATGTATTTGTATCAGATCAAATCGAAAAAAAATAATTTCGTTGGAATTTTAGCAGGAACTTCGTTGAAAGATTACGAAACCAATGTGATTAAAAAACACGAAAACACCTTAAAATATCGCGTTGAAAATTTAAAAGATTATTTTAAAGAAACCAAGTTTAACACCGAACCGGTTTTAATGATGTATCCAAATTGTGAGGAACTAGAACAATGGATTGCAAAAAAAATGAATCAAGCGCCTTTGTATGATTTTTCTACAACGAATAGAGAAAGACATGTACTTTGGAAAATTGATTCAGAAGAAGAATTAAATTTTATTCAACAGACTTTTAAAGAATTTCCCAATTTATATATCGCAGATGGGCATCATCGTTCTGCAACATCGCATTTATTATTGAACGAAAACGGTGAGCGTGCCAGCGAAAACATGAATTATTTTATGAGCTTTTTAATTTGTGAAAAATTGATACAGATTAACGAGTACAACCGATTAATTCACGATTTAAACGGTATGGAAACAGATGAATTTTTGAATATATTAAATGATAAATTCTCGGTTAAAAAAGTCCATGAATATTGGAAACCGACAGAAAAATATACCTTTGGTATGTATTTGGAAGGATCGTTTTATTCGTTAACTTTAAAGAATATTCCAAATAAAGAACAGATAAGCGATAATTTAGATGCCCAAATATTGTACGATCTAATATTAAACCCTTTGTTGAATATTAAAGACTTAAGAACCGATAACAGAATTAGTTACATTCCAGGTAATAAAAACATTATGGAATTAGTTAACAAAGTAGATAATGGTGAATTTAAAATCGGTTTTATATTGTATCCTTCATCGGTAAACGAAATTAAAACCCTTGCCGATAACGATTTAACAATGCCGCCAAAAAGTACTTATATAGAACCAAAACTGCGCAACGGTTTAATTATTTACGAATTTTAATTCAACCGATTTTAAAATAATTATAAACGATTCTTTAAAACTTTGTGGTTAAAAAAATGAGCATAGCTGAAAACTTACAAAATATAAAAAACACTTTACCTGAACATGTTCATTTGGTTGCTGTTTCTAAAACAAAACCAGTTACCGATTTGTTGGAAGCTTATAATGACGGACAACGCATTTTTGGTGAAAACAAAATTCAGGAAATGACCGAAAAATGGGAACAAATGCCCAAAGATATTCAATGGCACATGATTGGTCACGTACAAACCAACAAAGTAAAATACATGGCGCCTTATGTAAGTTTAATTCACGGTGTTGACAGTTTAAAGTTGTTAATTGAAATTAACCGACAGGCAAAAAAATGGCGACGTATAATTCCTTGTTTGTTGCAGGTTTATATTGCAACCGAAGAATCTAAATTTGGTTTAGCGCACGATGAATTGTTGCAATTAATACATTCAGAAGAATTTAAATCATTAGAAAACATAAAAATAATCGGATTAATGGGAATGGCATCTTTTACAGAAGATCCAGCAGTAATTCGTAAGGAATTTCAATCATTAAAAGATATTTTCGATTATCTACAGTCATACCAATTACCAAACTGCCATTTTCAACAACTTTCTATGGGCATGAGTGGCGATTACAAAATTGCCATTGAATGTGGTAGTACTATTGTTAGAATTGGAAGTTCTATTTTTGGAGGGAGATAATATAATTTGAAGTCATTTTTTTCGTAAATTTACTATTATCAACAAATTACAAGTGTTATGAATTCAGCCGAATTAAAACTCAACCTTATTAATAAAATCACTCAAATTACTGATGTTGTTCAATTAAAAGAATTATTACAGTTACTCCAATTTCAGAGTGATGATACGGTGTATTACACAAACGAAGATGAGAAAAAAGCTATTTTAGAGGGTAGAAATCAAATAAAAAATAGGGAAATTCTATCACATACCGAAGTTGAAAATGAGATGAATAAATGGTTGAGCAAATAGTTTGGACAATTAAAGCCAAAGATGATTTAACAGAAATACTTCAATATTGGAATAATCGCAATAGATCAAAATCTTTCAGTATAAAGCTAAATTCTTTAATATTTGAACAATTAAATCTTTTGAAGGAATTTCCGTTAATTGGTAGAAAAACCGACATTAAAAATGTTTTTGTAAAAGTAATTCATAATTATTTACTTTATTATGAACTTATTGAAAACACGCTTTATGTACTTACTATTCAACATCAAAAACAAAATCAAAAAAAATAAATACTTCTCTAAAAAACAGATTAAAGATAATTATCTACTTCATTAACATTTTTCGTATTTTAGCTTTTTAAACGGAGTTGAAGAATTAATAGCAATTTCTTCGAAAATGATAATTAATAAAATAGTTTTTCAATAGCAATTACAATATCAATTGCAAATTTCAATTTTAAAAAATTGTATTTAATATTGTCATTGATTTTTGAAATTGAAATTGACATTGAAGAATGTACGCAATAATAGATATAGAAACCACCGGCGGGCAATTTAATAAAGAAGGAATTACCGAAATTGCTATTTATAAGTTTGACGGTGTTGAAATTGTAGATCAGTTTATAAGTCTGGTTAATCCCGAAATTCCCATTCAGCCGTTTGTTGTTAAACTTACCGGAATAAATAATGCTATGTTACGCCAGGCACCAAAGTTTTTTGAGGTTGCCAAACGTATCATTGAAATTACAGAAGGCTGCATTATTGTTGCCCACAACGCTCCGTTTGATTACCGTATTTTAAAATTGGAATTTGATCGTTTGGGCTACAAATTTCAAAAACCCACACTTTGTACGGTAGAATTATCTAAAGTTTTGTTGCCCGATGCGCAAGCGTATAGTTTGGGTAAACTGGTTCGATCGTTAGGAATTCCTATTGCCGATCGACACAGAGCAAGCGGCGACGCTATGGCTACACTTAAACTTTTCAAACTGTTGTTAGATAAAGATATCGACAAACAAATTGTAAAGCAACAAATTAAAAACGAAGTCCATCAGGGAATTTCACCAAAATTGTTCGATATTTTAGAGAATATTCCTACAACGATTGGAATTTTTTATGTTCACAACGATAAAGGAAACATCATTTTTATAGGCAAGAGCAATAATATCCGTAAAAAATTAAATCAGATTTTTACTGCCGATACCAAAATTGCCAAACGCATTCAAAAAGAAGTTTATACCGTTACTTTTGAAGAAACAGGCAACGAGTTAATTGCTTTACTAAAAGAACGTGAGGAATTGTTGCAAAACAAGCCGGTTTTAAATCCATCACAACGTAAATCACCATTTTTATGGTCGATTTATCAGGAAAAACTGGAAAACGGTTACCAAACGTTAAAGATTCATAAAAGCGATGGTCGTAAAAATGCAGTTCAATCTTTTAAAAATCAAAAAAACGCCTTGCAGTTTATTAATGATTTGTACAAAGAAAACGAAATTGTAGAAGAAGTTCAAAACGCACTGTCATCTGCTGGAAACATAAATTATCCAACCGATTTACACAATGAACTTTTTGCTTCGTTACTTACCAACAACCAACTTAAATTCAATAATTTAATCATTGTTTTAAAAGGCAGAAACTTGAATGAAAAAAGTGCAGTTGTTATAGAAAACGGAATTTTTAAAGGCTTTTGTTTCTTTGATTTAAACTATCAAATTTTAAATGCGCAGGTTTTAAGCAAAATATTAATTCCGCTTATTTACACAAAAGATGTACTGAATACCATTAAACACTATCTTTACACAAAAAAAGATTATAAAATTATATCGTTTTAGAAATGAAACATATAAAGACAAAATACGAAATATTACGCCAAAAAATTTACATTGTAATTTACGGATCGGGCACCTTTGCGGGTAAAACCTTCGATTTGCTTTTACTTGGTGTAATTTTATTGAGTGTATTGTTAATTATGATGCAAAGTGTGGTGCGGTATGACAAAATTCATCACGATTTTTTTATTATCAGCGAATGGATCATCACCGTATTTTTCACGATTGAATACATCTTGCGAATTATAAGCAACAAAAAGCCCTTAAACTACATTTTTAGCTTTTATGGTTTTGTAGATTTATTGTCGCTTTTACCAATGTATTTAAGCTTTTTCTTTCCGGGATCAGAAGCTTTAGTTGTAATTAGATCGTTACGATTACTGCGTTTGTTTGCTATTTTAGATTTAATTCCGGTTTTAAATCAATCGTCACACATAAAAGAATCGTTAAGAGCAAGTGCCAATAAAATTGTGGTTTTTGTGTATTTTATCTTGGTAATGTCTATTATTTTAGGAACAATCATGTTTGTAATAGAAGGTCGCCACAACGGTTTTACCAACATTCCCAACAGTATTTATTGGTGTATTGTAACCATGACAACCGTAGGTTATGGTGATATTGCACCTATTACACCAATCGGTAAAGCAATAGCATCGTTTATCATGATTATGGGTTACGGAATTATTGCCGTACCAACTGGAATTGTTACTGCCGAATTATCTAAAAACCGAAAAAGTAAAGACGTAAAAAACAACTGTCCGCGCTGTAAAACCTTTATTTACAACGAATATGCCAATTACTGCTACAACTGTGGCGAAAAATTTATAGATGGAGAAGTTAATATCGACAAATAATTACCTGATCGTAATTGTAGGACCAACAGCAATTGGAAAAACTGCCTTATCAATTCAATTAGCCAAACATTTTAAGTGCGATATTGTTTCGTGTGATAGTAGACAGTTTTATAAGGAAATGACTATTGGTACAGCAGTTCCGTCTGCCGATGAACTAAAACAAGCAACACATCATTTTATTCAGAATAAATCAATCACCGAAAGTTACAGCGTTGGCGATTACGAAAAAGAAGTACTGCCTTTGTTAGATGAATTGTTTTTAAAAAATAACATTCAAATTGTTGTAGGTGGATCGGGCTTATATGTTGATGCCATTTTAAAAGGATTTGATGATTTTCCGCATGTTTCTGATGAAATTAAAGTCGAAATCGATAAAAATTATCAAGAAAAAGGATTTGAATATCTACAGGAAAAATTACAGCAGTTAGATCCTTTCTATTTCGATTTTTTGCAGACAACCAACCCGCAAACATTGGTAAACCAGCAACGCATGAAGCGTTTCATCGGAGTATCAATGGCAGCAAACGCACCTTATTCATCGTTCTTAAATCAGGATAAAAACAAACGCAACTTCACTCCTATCGTTATTGGTTTAGAAGCCCCACGCGATGAAATGTACAACAGAATAAACAAACGCGTAGATATAATGATGAACAATGGTTTATTGCTTGAAGTTGCCAATTTAAAGGAATATCAACAATTAAATGCCTTGCAAACTGTGGGTTACCGCGAATTATTTGATTATTTTGACGAAAAATTATCGTTAACCGAAGCTGTTGAAGAAATCAAGAAAAATACCCGCCGTTTTGCCAAACGACAAATTACTTGGTTTAAGCGCAATGAAAGTACCAAATGGTTTTCGTATCAAACACCTTTAAAGAATATTTTAAACTACGTTAATGAATTTACCCAATAAGTTTTCCTCTATCTACAAAGGTTCATGCCAAGTAACCATAGACAAATGTGCCGTAAATTCTAAATTACGTATTACCGACCTGTTGAATTTATTACAAGCAGTTGCCGGAAAACATTCTGATTTAGGCGGAATGAGCTATTTTGATATGCAGCAAAACAATCAGGCATGGGTTTTAAGCAGTATGCGTATCGAAATAGATCAATTGCCCCAATGGCATGAGACTATTGAAATTGAAACGTGGATTGAATCGTTAAAAGGATTAAAATCGGTACGCGATTTTGATGTGTTGCTAAATAACAAGAAAATAATCGGCGCAAATAGTTTGTGGGTTGTTTTAAACACCGAAAAACGCAGACCTGAAGCTATTGCAATTGCCCACGACCATTTAGAAAAATATCCTGATAAAAAACCTACCTTAAAAAATTTTAATAAAATTGATCTATCTAAAAATGCTGAATTGGTAGGGCATCATAAAGTAGTGTTTTCTGATTTAGACGCGCTAAACCATGTAAATAACGTAAAGTATATTGAATGGTGTTTAGATTGCTTACCCTTACCTGTTTTAGAACAAAATCTTATTAAGGCGTTAGATCTAAATTTTTTAAAAGAAGTAACTTTTAACCAAAATGTTGACATTTCTTCTTGCTTTTATCAAAAAGAAATCTATTTTTACATAAAAATAGATGGATTGGTTTGTTTTGCCATGAAGTTGGAATTAAAAGATATATGAAAAAAATATTTTTACTGTCTTTAGTATCTTTATTGTTTACAAGTTGCCAGAGCGATTTTTACGATGGTGATACACGTATAATAATTGAAGGAAAAGTTCTTTATAACAACACTCCTCTACAAAATGCAGAAGTAAATTTTTATCCTGTTTATAACGAACCTGAAAATGGTATAATAACTGAACTTTCACCAGAGCAAATATCTACCAAACAAACCGGGATAAGTGTCTCTAAAACTACAACCGATTCTTCGGGAAAAATAAGTATCGGTATCCCGAGACATGAAAGAACACATATATATGTTGTAAAAATAACACGTGGTTACGATAGTAAATTTTACGGTTATATATCGCAATACAACACCAATAACTATTACGTTAATTTAGGCACCTTAAACTTTTAATTATGAAAAAAATAATTGTTTTATTGTGCGTATTTGCATCGTTAGCAGGTTATTCACAAGAGAAAAAAAAATCAAAAGTAGATTTTGTTAACACCTTTCAGTTTACAATTGGTTTTTCTAATTTAACACCTAACAAAAGTATGATGGGCGACGCACATTCCGAAGCATTTCCATCAATAAGTGCTCATTTAGGAATTTTTAGTTATAGTCGATTTACCGCGGGTATTCATGCATCTTTGCACAGAATGGAAGTTAAAAACAACAACTATTTTGGATTTTTTCATAGAACAACTGCTTTTATACCAGGATTCTATTTAAGTTATTATCAGCCAATAACAACAGAAAGTCTAATTGAACCTAATATATCTTATGATTATACAAAATACACATCAACTGGATATGGTGAAAAAGAATTAGATTTTGAAAGCGATGGATTAGGTTTGGGTATCGATTACCAACATAAAATAGGTAACAGAGCTTATGTAACTTTTGGTTTAAAATATTCGGTAAATAAAATGCGTACAGAAACACATCCTAATTGGGAAAAGTATATAAACAATTACAATTATATGTCGGCAAAAATAGGTTTTACTTTTTCTAAAAACAGATTGTAATTTATTAATGTTTTTAAAATTAAATATATGAAAAAAACACTTTTATTAGCTGTAGCGCCATTGTTATTAATAAGCTGTAATAAAGATTATTATGAAAACGATGAACGAATTATTATTGAAGGAAAAGTAATAAGCAATAATTTACCGTTACAAAATGCAGAAGTGCGCATATACCCCGTTTACAATGTTTCTCCTAATTCTAGTACTATTGAAGAACTAACCTTTAATAGTACAAATGAATATGCAGATGATGGACACACTGTTATAAAAACAAAAACCAATACAGCTGGTATAATAAATACAAGCGTACCAAGAAACGTTAATACAGATGTTTATGCCATAAAAATAAGTTATGGTTACAATAGTAAATATTACGGATACATATCTTATTACAATATCAATAACTACCACGTTAATTTAGGTACTTTAAATTATTAATTATGAAAAAGATATTTCTCTTAATGTGCGTATTGGTAACATTATCAAGTTACTCACAAAATGAAAAAAATCAAAATATTGATTTTGTCAACACTTTTCAATTTACGTTAGGATTCTCTAACTTAACACCTAACAAAAGTATGATGGGTGATGCGCATTCCGAAGCATTTCCTTCGTTCGGTGCACGTTTAGGAATTTTTAGCTACAACCGTTTTACCATTGGTATGCATTTAAACTATCAAAGAATGAGTGTTAAATCGAACGATTTTTTTGGTCTTTTTGAAAAAACAACTGTTTTTACACCTGGTTTGTATTTAAGTTATTATCAGCCAATAACTACAGAAAGTTTATTTGAGCCTTACATTTCTTATGACAATTCGCTTTATACAACAAAAGGTTACGGTAAAGAGCTTAATGCAGAAAGTAACGGTTTAGGATTAGGTCTTGATTATCAGCACAAAATTGGCAACAAAGCTTATGTTACTTTTGGTTTAAAATATTCTTTCAATAAAATGCAAACTGAAACACATCCTAATTGGGAAAAATACATAAACAATTACAATTATATGTCGGCAAAAATTGGCTTTACTTTTTCTAAAAACAGATTGTAAAAAAATTAAAACTTCATTTTTTAAGATTGAATTTTTATTAACGCATAACTTTTGATATTTTTACAAAAAAAATCCATGTCAGCATCTATATTAAAACTACATAACGCAACTATATTTCAAGATACCGAACCTATTTTAAACGATGTAAACATTGATGTACAAAAAGGCGATTTTATTTATTTAATTGGAAAAACCGGATCGGGAAAAAGTAGTTTAATGAAAACCCTGTATGCCGATTTAGACTTGAGACAAGGCGAAGGTATTATTGTTGATTACGATTTACGTACATTAAAACAAAGCGATATTCCTTTTTTAAGACGTAAGTTAGGTGTTGTTTTTCAAGATTTTAAGTTACTGCCCGATAGAAACATTTTCGAAAATTTACTATTTGTTTTAAAAGCTACCGGTTGGACAAACGAAGTTGACATGAATACGCGCATAGAAGATGTTTTAGACCGTGTAGGTATGTTGCAACATATACGTAAAATGCCGCATCAAATTTCGGGTGGTGAACAACAACGTGTGGCAATTGCACGCGCTTTGTTAAACGATCCTGAATTAATTTTAGCCGATGAACCAACAGGTAACCTTGATCCGCAAACAAGTGTAGAAGTTATGGAAGTTTTACAGCAAATAAACCAAAACGGACGTACTATTTTAATGGCGACCCACGATTATGCTTTGTTATTGAAATATCCTGCTAAAACTTTGAAATGTGATGAAGGAAAAGTTTTTGAAGTAGTTCAGAAAACCGTTTAAAATGATCCGGCTGATTACAAAAGAAGATTTTATAGATGTGTACACCAAGCTAAACCAAAGAGGTTTGGGGTTTATTGCATCAAAATTTTCTTTTAAAAAAGAATCAAGAATCAGTAGTGCCTTTAATACTTTTCGATTAGAAAACACTAATTGGTGGGATGTTCCTGCAGTACAAAAACGTTGGAATAAAATGATTTCAGGCAATGAAAATACCGATTTCAGAGATTATTTTATCAACCACCATTTAAAAGATAAAAAAGACTTAAAAGTACTTTCGTTAGGTTCAGGCACTTGTCTGCACGAAATTTACTATGCAGGTTTTCACAATACTTTCAGCGAAATTTTATGTGTAGATTTAGGTGCAAATAATTTAAAACAAGCTCAAGAAATTGCACAAGAAAAACAATTAACCAACATTCATTTTAAATGTGAGAATATTTATAAAACTACTTTTAAAGATAATTATTACGATTTGGTAGTTTTTCATGCATCCTTGCATCATTTTTCAGAATTAGATGAGTTGTTTAAAAATAAAATACTTCCAGCATTAAAAGATAATGGCTGTTTGTTTATTAACGAATATGTTGGAGCGAACAGATTTCAATTTCCAAAAAAACAAATCCAAGCCATAAACAACGCATTAAGTATCATTCCAAAAAAATATAAAGTACGTGGTGCCACAAATTTGATTAAAAACAAGTTTTACGGTAACGGTTTGTTGCGCGTTTATATAGCAGATCCATCTGAAAGTGTTTCATCTGCGGATATTTTAAGCACCGTTTATAAATATTTTAATGTGATAGAAGAACGATCGTTTGGCGGTAATATTTTAATGAGTGTATTTAAAGATATTGCTTATCATTTCGTGGAAATAAATCCTGAAAAACAAACTGTTTTAAACACGCTCTTTAAAATTGAAGACGATTATTTAAAAGAAAACAAGTCCGATTTCTTAATTGGCTTTTATCAAAAAAAATAAAATGCTTTCTATATTAATTCCCACATACAATTACAATGTTTTGCCGTTGGTACAAGAGTTGCATGAGCAATGTATTCAACAAGAAATAGTATTTGAAATTATAGTTTTAGATGATTTTTCTGCAAAATTTCAGTCCGAAAATAACGAAATTAATAATTTAAGTAATTGTAGTTATTCCATTTTAAATCAAAATATTGGAAGAAGTAAAATTAGAAACTTACTTGGAACTAAAGCAACATTTGATAATTTATTGTTTTTAGATGCAGATGTTCGACTGATTAGTAAACACTTTATTAAAAATTATTTAAATTTTATTAAAGACAACACAAATTACGCTGTAGTTTATGGTTCAATTGTTTATCAAGAACAAAAACCACAAAACAATCAGTTGCTACGTTGGATTTATGGAAACAAACGAGAAGCGTTGTCTGCAGATAAACGAAACGAAAACGTATATGTTTCTTTTTTAACGCTTAATTTCTTAATTAAAAAAGACGTTTTTACTAAAGTTAGTTTTAACGAAGAAATTTCAAAGTATGGATACGAAGATTTGTTGTTTTCGTACGATTTAATGAAAAACAAAATACCGTTACAGCATATAAATAATCAAGTGGTTCATAACGGAATTGAAACCAGTGACGTTTTTCTAAAAAAGACAATGGATTCTTTAAACGTATTGCATTTTTTACTTCAAAACAACTATTTACCAGCAGATTATTCAAAATTAACTACGGTTTACAAACTTTTAAAGCAAACGCATCTTCTTTGGATTGTTAATGTGCTTTATAAATTCTTTAAAAATAAATTCAAAAAAAACCTATTAGGTAACAAACCTTCGCTACTTATTTATGATATTTACCGTTTGGGATATTTTAGTAAACTTTAAATGAAACCTTTTTTTTCAGTAATAATTCCGCTTTATAACAAAGAAAAATACATTCAAAATACATTGAACGGTGTTTTTAATCAATCGTTTACCAATTTTGAAGTTCTTGTTGTAAATGATGGTTCAACAGATGAAAGTGTAACTATTTTAGAGGAATTTACAGAAGAAAGGTTAAAAATTATCCACCAGAAAAACCAAGGCGTTTCGGTTGCTCGGAACACAGGTATGGCAAACTCCCAAGCCAATTATATTTGTTTTTTAGATGCCGATGATGCATGGAAACCTAATCATTTACAGGCTTTTTACGATACAATTGTAAAATTTCCCGATGCTAAAATGTATTGTGGCAGATATATTACCCAAATATCTGAAAAAGGTTTTATAACCAATCGTTTTATTGATATCGACGAAAATTATGAAGGTTATGTAGCCGATTTTTTTAAAAGCAGTTTAATAAATCGTGTTGCTTTAACATCGGCAGTTTGTATTCACAAAGATATTTTTACTGAAATTGGTGGGTTTGATCCTACACTGAAAAGCGATCAAGATTTAGATTATTGGATTAAAATTGCCTTGAAAAACAGCATTGCCATAACAGCGCAAACTACCATGATCTATAATTTTATCAATGCAAACAAAAGTTTGTCTAAAGATCAGTCGAAATTTACAAAACTTACCAATTTAAACCAGTATACAGAATTAGAAAAAAACAATAAAAGTTTAAAATTGTTTTTAGATGTTTACCGAATAGAATACGGCTTAAACTATCATATTTTAGGTTTAAAAGAACAAACTTTTGAATATTTAAAATATGTTGATTCAAAAAACATACATTTTAAAACAAAAATACTATTAAAAATGCCACCGTTTTTATTAAGAATTTTACTTAAGTGCAAGCAACAATTACGCAATTACGGCATTAATTTTACGGTTTATCATTAATAATTTGTTGCCATTGTTTTTTTATGGCGTTTATTTGAAATTTTTGAACAGATTGTTGCGCGTTTTCTTTTAAGGTTTGATACAAATCTCTGTTTAAAACCAACTCGTTCATGCCATTAATCATTTTTGTTTTATTTTGATTTTCAATCAGTAAACCATTCAATCTGTCGGTAATAATTTCGTTAGGTCCGGTTTCACAATCAAAAGAAATCACGGGCGTTTGCATACTTAAAGATTCAATTAAAACAGTAGGCAACCCTTCGTATTTGCTGGTTAAAACTGTGAACAAGGCATTTTTAAAATAGGATGTTGTATTGGGCTGAAATCCTTTAAAATCTACAAAATCTACAATATTTAATTTTTTTGCTAACGTTTTCATTTCCTGTAAACGAACGCCATCACCCAAAACAACCAAGCGTATATTTTTGTCTGGTAAAATACTTTTTGCATAACATTCTAATAAAACATCAACCTGTTTTACATTTTCCTGATCCATTCTTGCAATAGCTAAAATGTAGTTTTCAAAAGGCTTTTCAGTTTTTTCAGCATCTTTAAAACGTATCAAATTATAAATGGTTTGTGTTTTTAAAAACGGAAATTGTTGTTTAACTTTTTGTTCAATACCCAACGAAACGCAAATGAATTGCTTATTTTTAAATAAGAAAGTATTCAATCTATCAGAATAAAACAAATAGTTAAAAATATTTGAACTGTGAATGTAATTAAAAACACGCTGTTTATGGTAGAATATTTTTTGCCAAATAATTTCGGAAATCCAATTTAAACGGTAACGATGATCGATGATTAACCGAAACTGATTGTTTTTTAAAGATTTACGAATAGAAAGGTAGGCTCGAATTTTAGAAAATCCACTTAAATTATCAATATTATACTGATGCAGCTTTCCAGCAAACGGATAATCAATTTTTGATTCTAAAACATATAAATGTACCTCATAACCCAATTCTTCAAACAAAAAAGTACTGTTTGCCACTACCCGCTCTAAACCGCCAGACGATAAAGAATAAGTAACCAATGCTATTTTATTTTTTTCCAATATATTTGCTGTAAATTAAAAAAATGTCTGTACCAGTTGTTTCTGTAATCTGTATTTGTTTTAACCACGAAGCTTTTGTGCAACAAGCCTTGAATTCGGTGTTAAATCAAACCTATAAAAATATAGAATTAATTGTTATTAACAATGCAAGTTCCGACAATTCTCACCAAGTTATTACCGAAATTATAAATAAAAACCCTTCAATTAAATACATTTCTTTAAAAGATCCCGTTAGTGCTACCAAAGCTTTTAATTATGGTTTTGAACAAAGTACAGGAAGTTATTTAGTTGATTTGTCTGCAGATGATGTTTTACTTAAAAACTGTATTGAAAAACAGGTTAATTTTTTTACACAGCAGAATGATAACGTGGGCTTAATTTTTGGAAATGCCTACCATATTAATGAGAACGCTATTAGAACCAAAGCTTTTTTTGCGGTAGATGCTCATGATAAAGTAACCGATTTATTGTTGCATGAAACCAATTATTTACGCTTGCTTGGTGGCGGAATGGTCATGTGTTCGGTAGCTGCTATGTTTACAAGAAAGCATTTTGAATTGCTGAAAGGATACAACGAGGCATTATTTTTTGAAGATTTAGATTATTGGCTGCGACTTTCCCGTTTATATGATATTAAATTTTTAGATGCGTTTTTAGTCGAAAAAAGATTCTTAGAAAATTCATTGGGGAATCAGTTTCACAAAAACGATGAATATTCAAAAAAAATAAACCAATCACTCCGACAGATTTACAACGAATCGTTAACAAGAAACATTTCTAAAATTGAAAATAAAGCATTGCTAAAACGCATACATTACAGTATGGAACAATGTTTTAAAAACAATCAGTGGTTAGAATTTACAAAGTTTTTATTAGTTGAATTAAAATGCAGAATTCGGTTACTTTAAGTAATTTTTAAAATCTGAAAACTCACGAATATAATCGCTTTCATCAAATTCATCAGAAGAAACAACCAAACAAACCGATCCTGACGAAAAATTGCGCAATTCACGCCACGTGTTTACAGGAACATACAAACCTTCATTGGGTTTAAACAAATGATATACTTTTTCTTGGTTTCCGTTGTGTAAAACAACTTCAAAACTGCCCGAAACGGCAATAATAAATTCTTGTTGGTTTTTATGTGCATGTCCGCCACGTTCTGCCCCACTCGGTACATCGTACAAAAAATATACTCTATTAATCTTAAAAGGAATGGTATTTCCTTGAATAACAGATAAATTACCTCGTGGATCCTCAATTTTTGGTAGTGTAATTATTTTGCTCATTTACAATTTAATAGTTAAGTAAATTTCTAAATTTTCTTTTTCGGTTTCCCAATCGCGCACAATTTTTTCTTTGACTAATTTAGCCGGAATACCTCCTAAAACGTTGTTTTCTCCAAACGAAGAATAATCTTTATTTAACAGCGAATTGGTTGCAACAAGACAATTATTTGGTGTTTTGGTATTTCCTTTTATGGTTGAACGAGCGCCAATAAAATTGTACGAACCTATAATTATATCTTTATTCATGGGAAGTTTAACTTGTGCAGATACATCTTTCAGTTCATGAAAATTGGTGTCGGTAATTAAACAATCGCTTCCAAACTGCACCCAGTCACCTATCGAAATACTTTTAAAACAAATAATTTCTGTTCTGCTTGCAAAAGAATTTATGTGTCCTAACTTTAATACAGCATCTTTTTTTACAAACAATTTCGTATCCAAACCAAACTGCACGCGTCCGTTAATTTCTAGCTGTCCGTTTATTACTGCTTCACCGCAATTTTTCGATCGTTTAAATATTTCATACGGTTGACCAAAACCTATCAAACCAAATTTAGGTTCGGTTTTTAATTTAATTGTTCCGAAAAACTCCTTGATAACAAAGCCTTTGTACACAATAGCAGACAATAAAAAAGCATCTTTTAAAGCAAAAGCCTTAAAGTTAATTTTAAATGTTTGATACCAATTTATACTGCAAAAATGTTTTAATCTACTTATCAAAATAAAGATTTTATTTTTTTACGGATTTTAAAATCAAGAATATATTCATCAATCTTTTTTAGACTGTACAAGGCAGAAATTACAAAAAATATCCCAGATAATAATGTAAAATAAAATTTATCTAAAAGAAAATTCGAAATAATAATAGTTGAAACAACCAACAAAACAATAAAAAATTGATTTTTAACAAGATAACTCATCTTAAAACCGTAGTATCTGTTAGTATAATAATAAATATAAAAAGCAGAGAACAAATAATTAATGAAGGTAGAAATACCTATACCCAGCAACCCCCATTTTTGATAAAAAACAATTGTTAATACCGCATTTAATATATCGCTAAACGCATTAATGTAAAAGTATTGTTTGAAATTATCATGTGATAAAAGCAGATATCCAACGGCATAATTAAAACTACGGAATACAATAGAAACCAATCCAAAAACAAGTATGTAATAAACCGGTGAAAAGGCTGTTGAAAACAAGGCTTTAATAAAAAAATCAGGAAACGTATAAATAAGCAATATTGCAGGCAGAATAATCAACAAACTTAATTCCAACTGATTATTTACCAATTGATATGTTGCTTCACGATTTGTAACCGATTGCGAAAGTTTAGGAAAAAAGAATTTTCCCATTGCAATAAAGATAATTCCAAGATAGGATACAATTATTAGATTTCCTGCGTTATAAAAACTCAAAACTTCTTCGTTTTCCCTATTAAAATACCAACGTATCACAAAAAAACACAAAAAACCAATACAAGTATTCAATGACAACAAACTGCCCGAACTTGTAAATTTTTTAAAATACATTTTTTTGTCGGTAGCGGTTAATGCAACATTTGTTTTAGGAACATTGCTTAATTTCGAGTATAAATACAAAGCTACCAACGAATTAACAATCATTGCGATTATAATTCCCTGCGTTTTAAAAAAATAGTAGGCAGCTAAAACAATTATTGAATTTACTACATTAACTATAATATTTATACTGACTAACTTTTGAAAATTTTGCGATCCTTCTAAATAAATAATTTTACTTTGTGTGTAACTTGTAGCAACAAAATAGACAGACAATGCTATAAACCAATAAAAATATTCTGTAGTTTTAAAAGTGGCTACACTTAATGTGCTGGCAAAAACAATAGAAACCAATGCAGCCAAAATTCCGGTAAACAACGAAAACCAACTAATTGCCTTTATTGTTTTTTGAACTTCTACATCGTTGTTTTTGGTAGCAGCTATTTCGCGGACTCCCGTAAAATTTATTCCAAAATTAGAAAAAGAACCAATTAGCTGCACCGCATTTTCAATTAAACCAACCAAACCAAAACCTTTTGTTCCCAAAAAATTGATCGCTAACCAGGTAGTTATAATTTTTAAAACCAAACGTAAAACCTCTACCAATCCAAAAAGCGAAGTGGCTTTAAAAAGTGTTTTATAATGTTTTTGTTCTTTCATTTAATCTAAATTACACCCTATAAGTTCGTAATTTTTCTTTACCTGTACATACCAATGCTGCCAATCTTGAAATTTAATCACTGAATTTTCACAACATTTTTTTATCCATTCATCATTTATGTCTGCGGTAAAATTAAAATCATGAAAAACCTGATTATTATACCAGCATTCATTTAAAACGTGGTTGAATTTAAAAACATCTAATGTACTTCCCAATTCTTCTTTTTTAATTTCAGATGCCGTGAATTTAAGCGTCGTTTTTAAAATTTCGGTTTGTGTATTGCCCAAATTAAAATTACACTTACTTTTTAAAAGATTTGATACATTAAAAAGTTCGTCGACCTTATTTTCCGATTTTTTCCAGATTTCGTTGTAATATCTTTTAGAAAAAACACCGCCGGCAACCATATATAAATGATAATATTTTAAAAACTCATGTCTATGGTTGAACAGTTTGTTTGCTAAACTTCCTAATTTGAATTTATTGGTTCTAAAAATAGCATCAAACAATACCGAATTTGTTGTTAATACTTTTGGTTGAACTATATTAAAATATTCTGTTTTTTGAATGATATTATCAGAAATCAACCTGTCATTTTTCAACCATAAAAACTTAATCATATCCATTTTTAAATCAAAGATATTTTTAGTAAAATCTTTATAATTTATTGGTTGATTAAACCACATATCATCTTCTAAAAGAATAAAATATTCGGATCCCTTTAAAACTTCATCACACCAAAAATTAGCAGGAATAACTTTCTCGGGCACTTTATTTAAAGAAATATCTTTACTTTTTTGGTTGTAATAAGGTGATTTTATAATATGTACTTCGGGAAACAAATCACTTATTTTATCCAGATATTTTTGTGGTGTGCCATCGTCTAAAACAACAATTCTACCATCAAAACCTTTTAAAAAATGATAGATACTTGCTATTGTTCGATGCAACAAATAAGCGCGGTTAAATGATTTTATATAGATATCCATTAAAACCCGTTTATTTTTTCAATGATGAAATCTTGTTCATCAACAGTTAACGATGGATTGAGTGGTATACTTACAATTTGCTGATGAATTAATTCTGAAATTGGCAATTGTAAACCATGCAATTCGTACATTGCTTCTTGTTTATGTGGAGGAATAGGGTAATGAATTAACGTGTGAATTTCGTGTTGCAACAAATGATTTTGAAATACTGCTCTGTTTTCTACCCTTATAGGAAAAATATGAAAAACGTGCGCATCAAAATCTTTAACAAAAGGCAGTGCAATTAACGGATTGTTAATTTCCGATAAATACCTTTTAGCAATTCCTTGTCTTTTTTTATTGTCAAACTCCAAATCGGGTAATTTCAAACGTAAAAAAGCCGCCTGCAATTCATCTAACCTAGAGTTAATTCCCTTGTAAATATTATGGTATTTAAGTTCCGATCCATAATTACGTAGACTACGTATACAGTTTGCCAGTTTAGTATTATTTGTTGTAACCGCACCACCATCGCCCAAACAGCCTAAATTCTTTCCCGGATAAAAACTGAATCCAGCGGCATCACCAACTGCTCCAGCTTTCATATTATCTGCCGTTGCCCCATGTGCCTGTGCGGCATCTTCAACAAGCAATAAACCAAAATCTTTACAAAAAGTCTTAATTTTCAATGCATCGGTCACCTGTCCGTACAAATGCACCATTAAAACAGCTTTTGTGTGTTGGGTAACCTGTTGTTGTAAAATATCTACGGTTAAATTATAGTTCAACAAATTGGTGTCGACCAATTTAGGAGTTAAACCCGCATTCATAATTGCCAAAATACTTGCAATGTAGGTATTTGCCGGCACAATAATTTCGTCGCCTGTCTTTAAAATACCCAGTTCCAAATAAGCTTTAAAAATTAAAACCAGCGCATCTAACCCATTCCCTACTCCTATACAATGCGAAACATTGCAATAATTGGCAAATTCTTCTTCAAATTTCAACACTTCGTCACCTAAAATATAATGTCCTTTGTTAAAAAACAATTTCGTTTTCTCAAGAAAAGCATCCTGATAAGGCTCATTTAATTTTTTTAAATTTAAATACGGAATCATATTTTTGGTTGGTTAATATTAAAGGTATAAGTTGGAAATATAATTGTTCGTGCACCAAACTGTTCTTTCCATGCCAACAGATTGGAGTTTTCGGCGTTAGAAAAATCTTCAGACGATGTTCCGAAATCGAAATAATCTGTTTTTAAATTTTTAATAATTTCGTAATGAAGCAAATCTAAACCGCCTAATTTATTATAGCTTGATTTACTGGAGATATATTGCGATTTTACAAAATTTTTATTGTTGAATAAGATGGTTCCAGCTATCATTTCGTTGTTTAAAAAGGCTGCATACAATTCAATTTCATCAGGAAAATGCTCTTTCAGATAGATTATTTCACTTAACGAATGAATGGGTTTTTTATTAAAACGCTCTTCTAATCTGGGCAGTAATAAATCGTTCCAAAAAGTTGTAAAATCGTTCGATTTTTTTATTTCGATTCCTTTTTTCTGTGCATTTTTTGCATTTCGAATCATCGATTTTGAAAAAACAATTTCTTTTCTATTGTAAATAACCGATCCTATATTCATTTCAACAGAACCTTCGTAAAACTGATGTAAAAACGGCAATTCATCATTTCCGGATTCACAGTAAATTGATGGTATTGTTTTTATGATTAATTCTGTAAAATTTTGATTCTTTAAAAAATCAATCAACGCTGCAAAAATATCCTTATACAAATGAAATTTACATTCTTTTTTTACGATCAATCCACCATACGTCAACCCTTTGTGGCTGTAACAAACGGTATCGCTTTTACAAGCCGGCAACAACGCAACCAATTCATCATCTGAAAAGAATAGCAACGAAAAATCATTAAACCGATCGCTGTGATATTCCATAAAGTTACGTTGAAACAAAAAAGTACTGTTTTTTGCTTCGTTTACAAAATCATCCCAGCTGTTTTTTAACTGATTTTGATACCTGATAACTTTAATAGAATGTTTCTTAACCATTACAACAACGAAATAAAACAAAAACTACAACATTTCATAATGAAAGCGTACTATTTTTTGTTAACGTAAAATAATTCTTTACTATATTTGCGAGATAAATTTCAATAGTAAGATGATTAAAATAACATTACCAGATGGTTCGGTGCGCGAATACGCTTCAGGGATAACTCCGCACGATGTCGCTTTAAGTATAAGCGAAGGTTTAGCACGTAACGTAATTTCAGCAAACTTTAACGGTACAACCGTTGAAACGGTTACGCCTTTAACCACCAATGGTAGTTTAACGTTATATACTTGGAACGATGCCGACGGTAAAAAAGCGTTCTGGCATTCTACCTCGCACGTTATGGCGCAGGCTTTGCAAGAAATGTATCCCGGCATTAAATTAACTATTGGACCTGCAATTGAAAATGGTTTTTACTACGATGTTGATTTTGGAGAAAACAAAATTTCTGAAAACGATTTCAAAGCAATTGAAGACAGAATTTTAGCCATTTCTAAAGAAAAGCACGAATTTAAAATGCGATCTGCAACAAAAGCAGAAGCTT
>JBEBXO010000033.1:0-26810 GCA_040391585.1 Paenimyroides ummariense
TTTTCCGAAGCATTAAAAACCGTTGGTAAAAAATTCGATTTTATTGAATTATACGAAGCACGCCGTGAGTTTCGTGATGAAATTCTGAACATTATCGGAACCGATTTAAACGGATATATTTTAGATGACTGTGCGATTGATTATTTGGAACAAACCGAATTACGCTTTTTAAGTTCTGATAACATTTTAGATTCTGAAGGTATCAAAAAGATCACCGAATTAACGGCAAAGCAAAATATGAGTGCCAATTTAATTCGTCGCGAAGAAGAAAAAGTAATAAAGAAACAGAATGTTGAAGCGCGTGAAGCAATTTTAGAATTAGATCGACAATTAGCAGAAAAAGAAGAACGTCAAAAACGTGAAATTGATAATATCAAAGCGCGTGAAGAAGCCGAAATTACTAAAGTTCGAGAAGAAGAACGCTTAAAAGCTCAAACCGTTCGTATTGCAACCGAAGAGCAATTAGCAGTTCAGGAAGAAAACAAACTGCGTCAGATTATTATCGCAGAAAAGAACAAACAACGTACAGATGCTGTTGAAACCGAGCGTGTAGAAAAAGACCGAGCGTTAGAACAAACCGAAAGAGAACGTATAGTAACCTTGGCGCAAATTGATAAAGACCGTACGGTTGAGGTGGAAATGAAGAATATTCAGAATGTAATTAAAGAGCGCGTTCAGTTAGAAAAAGGCGTGGTTGAAGAGAAACAGAATGTAAAAGATGTTGAAATTTTCCGTGAAGCAGAAAGAAACAAACAAGCAGGTGTCATTGCAGCAAGTCAAGAGGCAGAAGAGCGTTTGGTTGCAACGGTGAAGGCTGCCGAAGCTGCTAAAATAGCTGCCGAGCAAGAAAAAGAGAAAAAAGTAATTGATGCCGATGCCGAGAAATTAATTGCAGAACGCAAAGCACAAGAATTATTAATTGATGCTGAAGCTAAGAAAGAAGCTGCTGCAAAAGAAGCTGAAGCTCGTAAAATTATTGCCGAAGCACAAGCAAAAGAAGAAGCTGCCATTGGATTGTCTGAAGCAGAAGTTATGATTGCAAAAGCCGAGGCTGAAGAAATTCAAGGTACAAAAACCGCTGCGGTTATCGAAATTAAAGCCGAAGCTATGCGCAAAGAAGGTTTGGCACAAGCCGAAGTGGTTCGTGAAAAAGCAATGGCAGAAGCAAAAGGCATAGAAGAAAAAGCCGAAGCAATGAAAAAACTTGACGGTGTTGGTAAAGAACACGAAGAGTTCAAGTTACAGTTACAAAAAGAAAAAGAAGTAGAACTAGCACACATCAACATTCAAAAAGACATCGCATCTGCACAAGCAGAAGTATTGTCTGAAGCATTGAAAACCGCTAAAATTGATATCGTTGGTGGTGAAACTATGTTCTTTGAAAATATTGTTCGTCAGGTTTCTAACTCAAAAGGTTTCGATCATTTAATTAACAATTCACAACATGCATTAGATATTAAAGAATCGTTGATGGGACCAGACGGAAAAGGTGATTTAGCAGAAAAAATCCATGGCTTGGCAGACAAATACGGCATTTCATCAAACGATATTAAAAACTTAACCGTTTCGGCAGCATTAATTAAACTGCAACAAGCAGCAGGTAATCAGGGTAACGAAGAAGATGCAGGTTTTATTAATTCGTTATTTGGTTTGGCTAAAAACTTGGGGATATCAAATAAAAAATTAATTTAATATTTAAGTAAGTTTTAAAGATAAAAGCTTGAAGACAATGTTCAAAACAATCAAATAGTCTAGTTGTCATTCCGACGTAGGAGGAATCTTTTACAATCAGTAGATGAGATTCTTCACTACATTTCATTTCGTTCAGAATGACAATGATTGATCTTAAGATTTACTAAAAATAAACACACACTTATGCCTAAACTTGCCTTTTAAAACCAAAGGAAGGCAAGTTTAATTTCATTAACGCATTAATTTAAAATCAATGCAAGAAGAAAAAGTTACAACACCACAACCAACCATAGATTCCGGCGCATACGAGATTATTCGCAAGCGTTTGCACACACAAAAAGAAGAGTTGCTCGCAAGGTTAAAATCCTTAAACAGTGCCCGCAAAGAAGTGTTCAATTCTACCAGTTTTGTGTTAAAGGCAAATCAGCGTATCGATACCGAAAACACCTGTACAGCGCGTGGAATTGTTGCCATAGACAATCTTTGTATTTTTGGTTACAACGTGCATTTTGGTTTGCGTACCGAAATTAATTTAGCCGATGTTTTCAGCATTTATCTGTTCGAAAATAATCAGTTTGTGCCACAAACGTTAGATTTAATCAACGATGCCAACTTTGTAACCGATTATCAGAATCTGTATAAATATTACCGCGATTCTATTTTTGCGAAATTTCGCAGAACAGAGAATTACTTGTACATGATTTTTCAGACGAGTAAAAATGTAGATGATTTAAAGGCGTTTAAATGGTTGATAAAAGACGGAAAACTGATTTATCAAGACGATCGCAGTATTCACGATGTAAAACAGCCAACGCAGTTTGAATTTCAATGGATCAAAACCAATTTAGAAGATCGCCGTTTAGGTAAGTTTCCGCATATTTCTATTTTAGACAAGGTTTTTATTGAAGCATTGCATGGCGATATTACTTTTAAAATTGAAGACAATACCGATACCGGCAAAGGAATTTACAGCGAAAAAGTCACCAATTTAGATCAGCAGTTAGACGATGCCGAATATTACTATGCCGATTTAGGAAATTTAATTGCTATACGAATAAAGCCGTATCAGGAAGATTTTCGTGCCTATGTGTTCAACGTAAAAACAAAAGAAGTAATTAACCTTCCGTCGTTAAATCAATCGGCGATTTTGCTACCCGATAATCAGGGAATCATTTTTTCTAACGGATATTATCTGCAAAACGGCACCCACAAAGTGTTCGATTCGCATTTGGAAAATGTGCAGTTTTTACGAAAAATAGCATCGCCCAACGGAGAAGATTTTCTGTACATTTTTAATCAGCGCGAAACCAATACGTTCATTTTAATGTCGTACAACATCATTCAGCAGGCAGTAGAAACGCCTATTGTTTGTAACGGTTTCACCATTTTTAAAGACGGCAGTTTAATTTATTTCAGAACCGAAGCCGAAGCAACGCGCCACCATCAAGTTCAGATTTGGGAAACGCCATACATGGCTGTTTTAAAAGAGAACGAAGCCCGTAAAGAAGATCCGTTGTACAAAGTAGGCAACAAGCAGATTGTGCAGGCAATGGCAGAAACCCAAGAGGTGATTCAGTTGGCGACTAAAGAAGATTCGTACGAAGGTTTGTATGAGGAAATTCTGAAGAAAACCACAACCTTACTCGATTCATATTTTTGGATTAACGATGCGGCGTTGAAAGATTTAGGCGCACCGTTAAGTCAGATAAAAGATGTTGCCAACACTGCGATTGATGAATTTGTAAAAGTTCAGGCACAACGCAAACATGCCGAAGAATTATATCAGCAGTCCGACAAACATTTAGAGGAACTCATTTTTAAAATCAACAGTACCACCATTGAAACGTTAGATCAGTTGGTGAGTTTGTTGGCTTCTGCACGAAAATTACAGGGCGAATTCATCAGTTTAAAAGGTGTTCGCTATGTTTCAACAGAAAATGTAGATCAGTTAATTGACCGCTTAAATACCATTACCGTTGATTTATCAAACCAAACCGTTGCCTTTCTTTTAAAAGACGAAGCTTTGCTGCCTTACGAACAAAAAGTGGAAGCTCAAAAAGAAAAAGTTGCAGCTATTGATAAGGTTTTTGATGCCAAATCGGTGGAAGAAACCAATACTGAAATTTCTACCGAATTAGAAGTTTTAATTGATATTTTAAATGGTTTAAAGATCGATGATGCTACGCAAACCACAAAGATTGTCGAGAAAATATCGCTGATTTTTAGTTCATTGAACGAATTGCGTGCGCAACTGACTCGAAAAATAAATTCGTTACGAAATCAAGAAGCCGGTGCCGAATTTGCTGCGCAATTAACTTTGTTGGAACAAACCGTTACCAATTATCTGGAATTATCAACGTCAGCAGAAAAGACCGATGAATATTATACCAAAATTGTTGTTCAGTTAGAAGAACTAGAAAGCAAGTTTTCTGATATAGATGATTTTGTACTGAAAATTGCCGATAAGCGCGATGAGGTGATTAAAGCCTTCAATACCAAGAGAGAGCAGATTGTTGCGCAGGTTAACAAACGAACCGATTCGTTGGAACAGATTGGTTTGCGAGTGTTGAAAAACATTGAAAACAAATCGCTGACACTTGCAACAAAAGAGGATATTTTAAGCTTTTTTGCATCGGATTTAATGATTGATAAAATTCGACAATTAGTTGCCGAATTAAAAACGTTAAACGATGTATCAAAAGCAGAAAATCTTGAAAATCTTTTAAAGAAAACCCAAGAAGATGCGCAGCGAATTTTACGCGATAAAGCGGAACTTTATGTAGACGGACAAAATATTATTGTACTTGGCAAACACAAATTTTCGGTTAACAACCAATCCTTAAGTTTAACGCTGGTTAACAGAAACAACGAACTTTTTTACCATTTAACTGGAACCAGTTTTTATCAGAAAGTTCAAAATACCGATTTAGCAGACTATAAAGACATCTGGAATCAGGAATTAATTTCGGAAAACAATTCGGTTTACAGAGCAGAATATCTGGCGTATAAAACGTTTAAAGCGGCAACTTATAGCAATTTTGATGCGTCGGCATTTATCAATCAAACAGTTGAGCAAAATTATTCCGAAGGGTATGTAAAAGGCGTTCATAATACCGACGCACTTGCTATTTACGAAGTCTTGCAAAGTATCGACAAAAAACTGGGTGTGTTGCGTTACAATGTATCTACACGATCGGTTGCGCAGTTGTTTTGGCATCATTTACCGGAAAACGATCAGCAGAAACTGTTCACGTTAATTCAATCCACACATTCGGTTTTAAAGGCGTTTCCAAGTACACAGCGTTATCAGTCGGTGATCGATCAAATCGAAAATCATTTTCAGCAGTGGCACACAACGGTAGATCAAACCTTGACCAATAAAACCCGCGTGGCGCATTACATTTTTGGATCGTTCAGCAACTATAAAAAGTTTGCAATCAGTGAATTCAGCGATCATTTAAAGCAGGAATTTCTACGAATTGTTCAGGAAAAAAGATCGTTGACAGATTTTCAGGCTGATCTTCAAAACGAACAATTCTCGTTAACCGATCGCTATTTCTTGATTTTAAATTGGTTGAATGCTTTTATTGATGAGTATAACGATTTGGCAATCTATCGAAAATACATCGATGAAACTGCAGTTGTTTTATTATTTTCAACAGCCGAATACCAGCTTGTTTTTGGTAAAGATTCGGCTGAAATCAGTGAATTAAAAGGAAATCATTCTATATTGGAAAACGGAAGTTTTACGTTGGATTATTACGATTTTATCAACAAACTATCCGATTTTACAAACAACAAAGTTCCTCGTTTTGAAGCGTTCATCAATCTAAAAAACCAATTGAGCAAATCGTACGAGAAAGAATTAAAAATAAACGAATTAGAACCTAAAGTACTCACATCGTTCGTTCGAAACAAATTAATCAACGAAGTGTATTTCCCGTTAATAGGTAACAATTTAGCCAAACAGTTGGGCACCGTAGGCGACAGCAAACGCACGGCACGTATGGGAATGCTGCTGCTAATTTCGCCGCCAGGTTACGGTAAAACCACGTTAATGGAATATCTGGCGAAAACAATGGGGCTGCATTTTGTAAAAGTAAACGGACCAACTATTGGGCATTCCATCACATCAATTGATCCTGTGGAAGCCAAAACATCGGGCGAGCGCGAAGAGTTAAAAAAGATTAATTTGTCGTTTGAAATGGCAGATAACGTGATGCTGTATTTAGACGATATTCAGCATTTAAGTCCAGAATTTTTACAGAAATTCATTTCATTGGCAGATGGTCAGCGAAAAATAGACGGAATTTTCGACGGCGAAAGTAAAACCTACGATTTGCGCGGAAAACGTTTCTGTATTGTAATGGCGGGAAATCCGTACACCGAAAGTGGATCAAAATTTCAGATTCCTGATATGTTGGCAAATCGTGCCGATGTGTATAATCTGGGCGATGTAATTGGAGATACGGCGCATTTGTTTAATTTAAGTTTAATTGAAAATGCGGCGATTGAAAATGTGTATTTAGAGAAAATTGCCAGCCAATCGTTTCAGGATTTTTATGCGTTGATCGATTTTATTTCGCAGGGAACAGAGCAGTTGCCCGATTTGGAAGGAAATTACACCAAGCAGGAAATCGACGATTGCATTACTGTTTTACAACATGTTATTAAGATTCGCGATGTGGTGATTAAAGTGAACCAGCAGTACATTCAAAGTGCGGCAATGCAGGATGTTTATCGAACAGAACCATCGTTTAAAATGCAGGGATCGTACCGAAACATGAGTAAATTGGTTGCGCAGGTTGTGCCAATGATGAACGATAAGGAAATCAACGATTTGTTGCTTACACATTACGAAAGCGAGTCGCAAACGCTGACTGCCGATACCGAAAGTAATTTACTGAAGTTAAAGGAACTTGCCGGATTACTTACGGTTGATGAGAAAATTCGTTGGGAAGAAATCAAGGAACTGTTCCGTAAAAACAATAAACACGGCGGTTTGGCTAAAGACGATAAAGTGTTTGCCGAAATGTTAAATTTAAATGAAAACCTAGAAGGAATTATTAAGGTTATTAAGGAAAAATAAAAGGAAGTCAAATGACTTCCTTTTGGTTTTTTAGGTTTTGAGTTGTAAACATTGCGAAAAATCAAACCGCTATTTAGACAAAGCGATAGTAAATTTTATTTTATTAAGTATTTTGAGAAGGTATATTTCAAGCTGTCTATAGGGTAAATATTATAGTTATTAGTAGTGTATAAAGAATCATTTATTATTAATGTTGAAATATTAAACTCTTTATCAAAGTTAATTTTATAAGATTTGTTATCTCTTAATCTTATTATTTTTGTTTTATAAATCCAAGGTAATAGTGTTTGATAATTTTCAACTTTATATTTTTCAGGTTTATTTAAATCTTTAAATTTACTTTCAAAGATATAATCTTTTACTTCTATAGGTAGTTTTGAATATTCAATATCAGATTTAATAAGTTTCAAATCATTGCAACTTATTATTGTGGTACTTAAGATTAATATATAAGTTATTATTCGCATTTTTTGATTAAGTTACAGCTAACTAAATATATACTAAATTTTTATATTATGTTAAAAATACAATGAACTATGTGGTAAAAAGTTAAATAACAATCGCCTAATCGACAACAAACGTTTACTATCGACTATAAATGCTTAACAACCGAATAAAATTTGTAACTTCATACAACTTTGTACCAGATAATTTTTAATCATTTAAAATTTAAACGCCATGAGTACATTAAGAAACAATGTTCGCCTAATCGGTAGAGTAGGAAACAACCCAGAAACAAAAACTTTTGACAACGGTACAAAAGTATCTTTATCGTTAGCAACCAGCGATTTTTATTACAACGATAAAAAAGAAAAAATTGAAACCACCCAATGGCACAATATTGTTGCGTGGGGTAAAACCGCAGAACTGATTCAGAAATATGTAGAAAAAGGTAAAGAAATTGCCGTTGAAGGTAAATTAACCTACCGCACCTACGAAGATAAAGAAGGTGTAAAGCGCAGCATTACCGAAATTGTTATCAACGAAGTGTTGTTCTTCTAGAAATTAAATGATTATCTAGAAACTTGTACCAAAATATTGATGAATGAGTCATAAATGAAATATTGAAAGCACGTTTTGTCTATGATACTGTGTGTCATTCCGTGCTTGACACGGACACGAGCTTGCGAACTGACGAAGTAATCTCATCATTATTTATCTTGTGAGATGCTGACCCGAGCTTGCGAATGGTACGAAGTAAAACAAGTTCAGTATGACATTGACGATAAAATTAAAACTTGGTGTAATCTTATCGATAATCATTAAAAATTAAATCCCGATGCGTCGGGATTTTTTTTATTTTTATATAAAAAATGATGCACATTCAATTTATTCACACCATTCTGTATGTAGCCGATCAGAAGTTAAGTACCGATTTTTACGCTAAACTATTCCGACAAAATCCTAAATTAAATGTTCCAGGAATGACAGAGTTTCTATTGGCAGAAAACTTTAAACTGGGATTGATGCCCAATAACGGAATTGCAAAAATTTTAACCGATAAAACGCCGCATCCCGAATCAGGCAACGGAATTCCTCGATGCGAACTTTATTTTTACATAGAAGATATTGAATTGGAATTTAACAACGCAATAAACACAGGCGCAAAATTAATCAGTGCTATTCAAGACAGAACTTGGGGCGATAAAGCTTGTTACTTCGCAGATCCAGACGGACATATTATTGCGTTTGCAGAGAAAATAAATTCCTAATAGGATGAAATTTTCAACAACGCGTTTAATTATTAAAGAAATCTGTTGTAAGAAACAAAAAATCTACTCATTCAAAATATCCTGAAACAAATCAAAAAACCGACCCATATCAATACCGTCAACCAAACCATGATGCGCAAATAAGGCAACATTAAAATATTTTTTGTCGTTTTTATCAATCATTTTGCCAATAGAAACTTTTGGCGAACTATCGGGATGTTTAAATCCACGAGCATGCGTTAACGAGGTGAAATTCACCCACGGAACTGCAGAAAAATGTATAATATTATCGCCATAATCGTCTTTTGTAAGTAACGTGTCGGTTTGTTGCGCGCGCGCTATTTCCTGTTTTACTGAATCTTGAAAAACCGCAAAAGCGTTATCAAAGATAATGTGCGAAAATCCAAAGGTTTCGTTTTCTTTTAAAACCGTCGATGAGGCATCGATACGATCATGCTGAAAAACTTTTCCGTTATCAATTCGCAATTTAAAAGCCGGCAATTCATTTATAGTTTTCAACGTAGCGTACAAATAGTAGATAAAAAACGATGTTTTTAATTCTTTGGCTTTTTTGTAGGCTTGCGTTACATCAATTTCAACGGTTAAGCCGTAAAAAGGTTCATCCATTGCAGAGAAAAATTCAAAATGACTTTTCCGTTTCCAGGTATCTAAATTAATTTCGGTTTTCATAAATTCAATAAAGTCAAAATTTCACTTGTTTTTTCCACGCTGTAAAAATTATCGTGCACAATTTCATGGTCAATACGTTCATGTGCCCAAGTGGTGTGAAAAGGTACGTGAACGGCAGTTCCGCCAATATTTAAAACCGGCAGCACATCAGACTTTAATGAGTTCCCAATCATTAAAAAGTTCTCGGGTTCAATTTCCAAACGTTTCAAAAGTTTTTCGTAATCTAATTCCTCTTTTTCAACCATCACTTCAATATGATGAAAATAAGCACCCAAACCCGATAAATGCAACTTGCGGTGCTGGTCTTTTAAATCGCCCTTGGTAGCTACTACCAATTTGTATTTTCCGTGTAATTGCTGTAAAGTATCTTCAATTTCGTCTAACAAAACAATGGGTTTAGCCAATAATTCTTTTCCTATTTCAATAATTTTTTCCATTACTTTGGTCGATACCGTGTGGTTCGATACCTCATAAGCCGTTTGTACCATCGATAATACATAACCTTTTATTCCGTAGCCATATAAAGGTAAATTGCTAATCTGGGTTTTAAATAAAGCCTGCGCCAAACTTTGTTTTGATAAATAATCACTCATTAAAGCACAAAATTTTTCTTCGGCTTCGTCAAAATAAGGTTCGTTGATAAAAAGAGTGTCGTCGGCATCAAAAGCAATTAATTTAATGTTTTCAATCATTGGTTTCAAAGTTTTCTCAAAGATAAACCTAATAAATTTTAATTGTTCAAAATGGATGTTTTTGTTAAAAAAAATCGACCCATAATTAAATTTTGTACATTTAATAGAAAAAGTGAAACTATGAAAAATGTAATTAAACAAGAAATGCAGCAGCTAAATTATGAAGATATAGCTGCTTTGGTAACCACAGGTGCGGCGGCAGGTATTGCTGTAACAAAAATTACTGGGCATTCAAAATCATTGGGTGCCGCTGTTGGTGTTGGCTTAAGTATGTTATTTTACGGAATTTTAAAAAGAATGTAATCATTTTTTAATTCTGTAATATTAATTGATTTAACTATTTAGAATTTAATTATATTTAACCCTAATTTAGTAAAAATCAGTTGTGTATGATGGGTTTTAAAAATTTGGTGCTAATGTTCGGTGGATCATTATGTGCATGGATGTGTGGTTGCGGTGAAGATGATGATTATCCGCTACCAGTTGAACCTGATAGGTTTGTTACCGTTTTAATTGTTGATGATTTAACCAATAATTTTGAGGGTGGAAAGATTTATCATTATAATCAAATATTTCCAACTTACAATTTAACGGTTGAAAATGTTCCACCGGCTGATGTTGGTTATATAAAGGTTCATTATATTGAAGGAAACGAGTTGATTTATCATGCAACGCAGATTTTCATGGGCAGCGGCGAAATAATTGTACCAAACCCAATAACGCTTCCGCAAGATTTCGATCGAGTTTTAACCGAAGATTTTATGGCGTTACCAAACGATGCTATTGAATTAACAAACGGACCATCGCCAACTAATAAAGTGCAAGAAAAATGGGCGCAAATTCAAAGTTTAGAAGTTGTGCGCTACGCATTGCAAAATAACAATAGTAAAGTACATTATTTTAGGCAAGTTTTTGATACCGGTTTGGTTGATAACGCTAAATGGATATTCATTGTAAAAAATTAAGGTTGCCAAGTGCAGCCTTTTTTATTGATTTTCTAAAATAAACTTTTATTTTAGCAGTTAAAACAAACTAAAACTTTCAACTTTGGAACAAACAACAACAGACAATACCTTAAAGCGCGGGTTGTCTAACCGCCATATTCAGTTAATTGCGTTGGGCGGTGCTATAGGTACTGGCTTATTTTTAGGAATTGGACCAGCAGCCGTTTTAGCAGGACCATCGGTTATTTTAGGATATGCCTTTGCAGGAATCATTGCCTTTTTTATAATGAGACAATTAGGAGAAATGGTTGTAGAAGAACCTGTTTCGGGATCTTTTTCGCATTTTGCCTATAAATATTGGGGTTCGTTTGCAGGCTATGCTTCGGGGTGGAACTATTGGGTACTGTATATTCTGGTTTCTATGTCTGAATTAACTGCCATTGGAATTTACGTTCAGTATTGGTGGCCCGAAATCCCATTGTGGGCATCAAGTTTGTTTTTCTTTTTGGCGATAACAGCTTTAAATTTAGGGTCGGTTAAAATGTTTGGCGAAGCCGAGTTTTGGTTTTCAATTATTAAAGTAGTTGCTATTGTAGCCATGATTGTTTTTGGAACCTATTTATTGATTTCGGGAACAGGTGGTGAACAAGCAAGTGTATCAAACCTTACAAATAACGGAGGATTTTTCCCTAAAGGCTGGTTCGAAAAAACCGAAAGTGGCTATCATGGACTATTGTCGGTAATGGCAATTATCATGTTTTCATTCGGTGGTTTGGAACTGATTGGTATTACCGCTGCCGAAGCCGAAAATCCAGAGAAAAATATTCCGAAAGCAACAAATCAGGTTATTTACCGTATTTTGATTTTTTATGTAGGTGCTTTAATTATTTTGTTTTCATTATCACCTTGGGAAACAATTACAACAAAAACAAGTCCGTTTGTCACCGTTTTCGATAATTTAAAAGGAATGCATTTTAACTTTTTTGGAACCGATGTTTCAGCAACAAATCTTATAGCTAATGCGTTAAACGTTATAGTGCTAACCGCAGCTTTATCGGTTTATAATTCCTCGGTTTACAGTAATAGTCGTATGTTGTACGGTTTGGCAGAACAAGGTAATGCACCTAGGTTTTTAATGAAATTAAGTAAAAATGCAGTGCCTACCCGTGCTATTATTGTATCGTCTTGTTTTGCAGGTTTGTGCATCATCATTAATAAATTTGTTCCTGACGAAGCCTTTAAAATACTAATGTCGTTGGTAGTTTCCTGTTTAATTATTAATTGGATTATGATTGCCTTTACACATTTAAAATTTAGAAAATCAAAAGATAAGGCGCAGATCAAAACTAAATTTCCATCGTTTTTATATCCAGTTTCCAATTACATTTGCATGGTTTTTTTATTGACTATTTTGGTAATAATGAGTATAACAGGCATGCACGTTTCGGTAATTTTAATTCCTATATGGCTAATTTTGTTGTTTGTGACCTATCAAATAGTACAAAAAAACAAGCAGCAAAAAACGGCTTAAAAATAAGTTATGAAGACACGTATAGTTAAAATTTTTCCGCTATTCGTAATGGTTTATGGGATGTTTTTTACTTTACTATTTTTGTTTTCTTATAAATTAGATCAAAAAGTGATTTCCATATTTTGGCTTTTTTTAGGTGTTTTAATGGTGCTTTTTAGTCTATGGAAAATAGAAACTTTTATAATTATTGATGATAAACTTATAAAATCAAATTTCTTGGGTTTGTATAAGAAAACAATCAATTTGAAGGATTCATTTACTTATAATAAGAAGGTTGTAAACACGAATCATTTTAAAAATCCTCTGAATATTATTAAATGGTTTTCAAACGATAACAAGTATTTTATATTTAGAAAAGTCAGTATTGTAACACAAAATGGTCGGAAAATTAATATTGATGAAAGATCAATCAAAAAAGAAGACTTTAATATTCTTTACAGAACAATTAAAAGCTATAAAAAACACCAATCTTAATATAGCTTAACAATTGTTGCCAAAGTATTTTATAATTTTAATGAACTAATCTAAAACTAAAATGGTTATGGAAATCAATCACAGAAAAGAAGAAAATAAAGGAGCTTTTATTGCAACTATAGATGGAGCAAAAGCAGGTGAAATGACTTACAGTAAAGCGGGCGATACATTAATTATTATAGATCATACCGAAGTTGATCCCGCATTTGGTGGTCAAGGAGTTGGAAAAAAGATGGTTTTAGCAGCTGTTGATTTCGCTCGAGAAAACAACATTAAAATTCTGCCTTTATGTCCTTTTGCAAAAGCTACATTAGATAAAAACAAAGACATTCAAGATGTTTTGGTTTAACTAGTAACTGTGACAAAGTTTTAAACTTTGTCACAGTTTTTTTATACATTAAAATTCAAATTATGAAACAGCTTTTACCTTCTTTATTTATTGTTTTTTTTCTACTGATTTCCTGTAAAAAGGATACTTTGGAAACCACTGTTCAGCCAGAACAAAATCAAAACACATTAAAATTAGAATTAGCTGAAGCACAGAAGATCATCGCGCTTCCGTTACATTGTTTAGAGGTTGAATATCCGAATAAATTAGGACAAGTTTTAAAATCATCAGACGAATTGAAATCGCCAAAACAATTGAGACCAATTTTTTACGGTTGTTTCGATTGGCATTCTTCGGCACACGGATATTGGTCGGTTGTAAAATTAATAAAGCAGTTTCCGGAATTAGATCAGGACAAAACCATAGATCAGTTGCTTTCAAAAGTATTTACCGATGAAAATGTATCTGTAGAAAAATCTTTTTTCGATCAACCACACAACAAAAATTTTGAAAGAACTTACGGTTGGGCTTGGTTTTTTAAGTTACAAGAAGAATTATATACGTGGAAAGACAATCCGAAAGCACAACAATGGTACAAAACGTTGCAACCGTTGGAAGATGTTTTTGTTGAACGATATTTAGAATATCTTCCAAAATTGAATTATCCGATACGAACAGGAACACACGACAATACCGCTTTTGGTATGGCGTTAAGTTTAGAATATGCACAAACGGTTGGCAATACCAAATTAAATGATGCGATTACCGCAAAAGCTACAGAATTATATACGAACGATACCAATTGTCCGATTGCTTACGAACCAAGTGGTCACGACTTTTTATCGCCTTGTTTACAAGAAGCGTGGTTAATGAGCAAAGTGTTGCAGCAAACCGATTATAAAGCCTGGTTACAGAAATTCTTGCCCCAATTGTTCGATAAAAACTTTGATTTGGAAGTTGGTAAAGTTTCTGATAGAACCGACGGACATTTGGTGCATTTAGATGGTTTGAATTTTAGCAGAGCCACTTGTTTGTTTCAAATTGCCAAAGTGTTACCTGAACTGAATCATTTGAAGCCTATTGCTGAAAAACATTTTAATGCGGCTTTTCCAAATATTTCAAACGATGATTATATGGGAAGCCACTGGTTGGACAGTTTTGCTTTGCAGGCTTTAGATGCTCAATAAGTTAAATTGACATGATTTTTGAGATTATTTAATAACAACTGTTTGAATATTTGCAAATTCGTACAAAGCAAAATGCGACAATTCGCGGCCGTATCCTGAATTTTTAATGCCACCAAAAGGCAAATGCGGATCTGATACTACCATTTCGTTAATAAACAAAGCACCTTCATCAAACAAATGCAGATAAGTATCTAACTGTTGTGGATTGTTAGTAAAAATACTTGCACCTAAGCCAAAGTTCGATTTATTGCTTAATTCAATAGCTTCGTCAAGGGTTTTAAAAGGCATAATGGCTGCAACCGGACCAAAAGTTTCTTCGGCAAAAACAGGCATATCAACAGAAACATTTGTAACGATTGTTGGTTCAAAAAAGGCTTTATTACGTTTGCCACCCGTAATAATTTTTGCTCCCATTCCCACGCTGTCGGACAGTTGTTTTTCTAATTCAATTGCTAAATCCTCTCGAGCCATTGCTCCGAAAGTTACTGTTTCATCATATTTATCACCTAAAGTCAAATTGCTTAATTTTTGTTTGAATAAATCTACAAACTGACTGTAAACATCTTCGTGAATTAAAAATCGTTTAGAGGCAATACAACTTTGTCCGGCATTTTGCATGCGTGCACTAACAGCTTTTTCGGCAGCATATTCTAAATCGGCATCGTTCAAAACAATAAAAGCATTACTTCCACCTAATTCCAACACACACTTTTTAAGGTGTTTTCCTGCTGTTTCAGCAACCGATCTACCTGCATGTTCGCTTCCTGTTAACGAAACCGCTTTAATAATCGGGTTGGCAATAACGTTGGCAACTTCGCTACTTTTTATGGAAAGATCTTTATAAATAGGGAAATTAATGGTAGGCACGCTAAAAACATCTTCTAAAGCTTTGGCACTTAACGGCACATTGCTTGCGTGTTTTACTACAAAAGTATTTCCGGTAAGTAAACTAGGAATTACAAAACGGAAAACCTGCCAAAACGGAAAATTCCAAGGCATTACACCTAACAACACACCCAACGGACGAAACGTAATATAGCTTTTACTAAAACCAGTTTTTATTTCTTGGTTTCCCAGAAAATTTGCTGCGTTTTCTATGTAATAATCGCATAAATAAGCACATTTTTCAACCTCGGCAAGCGCTAGTTTTATAGGCTTGTTCATATCGGTTGTGATGGCATGTGCGTAATTAAGTTTGTTTTTAAGCAGCTTTTCTCTAATGTCTTTTAATACTGAAATGCGGTCATTTAAAGAGAAATCGCGCCATTTTAAAAAACTGCATTGCATAGTTTCTATTGTTATAGTGGTGTTGTCTTGTGCCATAGGAATTTTGTTTGTATAAAGTTATTAAATAAAAATGGTAAGATTTTCATCTTACCATTTTTTAATATTGTAACACATTATTTTTATCAACCCAGCCAATAGTGTCATTTTGCAGCTGAATTTTTATCCATTGATTTGTTTTTTCGTGTATAAATCCTTTTTCGCCTTCGTTCAACGTAGCGGTTATCTTGGCAACAGATCTTGGTTCGTTCATTAACAAAACATCGTTATCTTTTACAATAACATAATTGTTCATCAACAAATAATCAGATTGATTTTTCGATATAAAATAACTTCCGATACTAATTGCCAACGTAAAAATACTTAAGGTAAAAAGTGCTTTTTTAGCCGTTGCGTTGTTGTTTAAACGATAAATTACAAGTGCAATAACCGTTAAAAACATACTTACAATTGCCAGATAAGCCCATGTGTTTGGTTTTAAGAAATTAAAAACGCTGTACAACATTTGCTGTTGCGGAATGGGCAGATTGCCTTTTGTAACTTTGGTTTTAAGCTTTTCGGCAAAATTCAGGTTGATACGTGCAGGTTCGTAATCTGGTTGTAGTTTCAACGATTTTTCTAAATGATAAATACTTAAACCTGTATTCTGCAAACGCAAATAAGCAGTTCCTAAATTGTAATGAAGTGTTGCGTTTAAAGAATCAACTTTAACTAATTTTTCAAAAACTTGTGCCGACGTTGCGTAATCTTTCTGGTTAAAGGCGTTTATTCCTTTAGTAAAAAGTGCATCGTTATTTTCTTGAGCTTGTAAACCCAACGAAAAGCAAAAACTTAAAAAAAGTATCAATAATTGTTTCATATTACTTTTTAATATCAGTTGATTTGTCATATTGAGCGAAACGAAGTGAAATCGAAATATCTTTCAAAAGATTCCTCTTCGTTCGTTCCTCACTCTGTCTGAATGACAAAATATTACTTTTTTATTTGTTTATCGATTGAATTAATCAACTGCACCGCCAAATCGTAATCGTTCTGCATGGTTTGAATATCCATTTGTGCGTATCGAGCCATTTCACACGTGGTTTTTATCGATATAAAAGTCGAAATATCCTGATCGTTAATCTGGTTGTTCTGCAACAATTCGGTAATGGTATCGTTGCTCATTTCAGTGGTTTCAATTTTTAACTTCGCCTTTAAATAGTTGTGCAGGCATCGTTCCAATGCTTCGTAAAAAGCTTCTTTATTTCCGATTTGCGTTTTAGCTGCCAACAAGTATTTTTTAGCCAGTTTGTTGTTTGCTTTTAATTTGTTTCCACTAACATCGCCCGCTTTTTTGTCGGATACATTTTTAGCCAAAAACACAATAGGCAACAGTAACAAAGGTGCTAACCACCACGCATAAAATGATTTGTTTTGTGTGATGAAATTCCCGTTAAACCATTCAATACTCTTGTTTAGCGGTTGCATTTCTTGTTTGCTTACAACTTCGGCTTTATTGTTCATAGAAGCATTTGTAGGCAATTCGGGACCATCGGTAACTTCAATGGTAATAGGTTGCGATGTAATGGTTTTATAGGTTTTTGAAGCAGTATCGAAATACGAAAAAGTAATCGGTTCAATAGTGTAAGTGCCTTTATATTGCGGAACAATTACATATTTCTCTGCTTTTGTACCTTCCATTCCTGCCGATATACTTTTGTTTACACGGTTGATTTTTTCAGGATCGTATAATTCCAGCGCATTTGGCGCAACTGGTTTTGGCAAGGTCAATAAATCTAAATTTCCTTTTCCTTGAACGGTTAAAGTCAATTCTAAAGGTTCGTTTGCTTTTACCGATGTTTTGTTTGCTTGTACATTAAACTGATAAGATCCTACAGCACCAGTATATCCTGCAGGTTGACTATCTAACGGTAGTTGTTTTACCTGAATGGTTTTTGTACCTGATGAATATACTTTTTTACGAATACCAATTTCTGGCATTCCAAATACATCTGTGCGGCCTGTATAATATTGTTCGTCTAATTCAATTTCTAACGGATCGATTTTTAGAGTTCCATCTTTTTGTGGTAATAAAACAGCTTTTTGCAAGGCAAGGTAGCGGTAACTTTTTCCGTTAAGTTCAGCGCGAGTAACCGTTTGCTGTTTTTGTTCAATCATGTGGTTCCAAAAGTTTTCATACTTTGGCATATTTTTTACTGCCATAGTATTAAATCCTGCCTGATCGCTTACATACAAACCGTATTCAATGGTAATAGGTTCGTTAACAAACGCGCTGTTTTTGGATACTTTTGCTACCAAATGAATGCCTTGCCCCATGTTTTTAGGAAGTTGGGGTTGTTGCTGACGTTGGCGGCGTAGTAATTCCTCTTCCATTTCATCGAAAATAGCAAACGGATCGCGATTACGTTGTTGTGGTCGAGGTTGTTCTTGCACAGCATCGCCCACCTGAATGGTTACAGTTTGCGATTTATACTGTTTTCCTTCAAACGTAGCCGAAGCAGATCCAATAACTAAATTTCCTTTCTTTTTAGGTTGAACAAAGAACGAAAAGCTTTTCTCCATACTGGTTCTTCCGTTTACCCAACTGTGGCTAACAGACTGCATGGGTCCGCCAACAACTTCAAATCCGTCAAACGATGGTCGTTTAAAATCATCGCCGTCATCGGTCATGGTAAAACGTACTTCCAATACCTGATTAATTCCAATAGACTTACTGCTAACCTGGGTTTTAATTTGAAACTGTGCCCAAGTAGCTATGCTTGTAAATAAAGCTAAAAACGTATATATGAAATGTTTTGCGTACATAGTTTTTACCAATCTTTTTGTGTTGGTGACGATACCGGTTTTCCTTTTTGCTCACGACCCTGAATACGTTCGCGAACACCTTGTTCATGATTGTCTAACGCTTTTAACATGTTTTCCATTTGTTGTTTAGACTGGTTTTGCTTTTGTTGTTGCGGATTTGGCTTAGGCTGTTCTTTGTCTTTATCGCCTTTGTCCTCTTTTCCGTCTTTATCTTGTGGATCTTTTTTATCCTGATCTCCTTTATCGTCTTTTTTATCTTTATTTTGATCGTTCTTGTCTTTCTGATCCTTGTTTTGATCGTCTTTCTTGTCCTGATCTTTCTTGTCTTTATTTTGATCCTGATTTTGTTTGTTGTCTTTATTATCTTTATTCTGATCAGGATTTTCTTTCTGCATTTTCTTTGCTAATGCGTAATTGTAGCGTGTTTTATCATCGTTCGGATTGTTTCGTAAAGCATTTTTATATGCTTCAACCGCACTTCCGTAATCTTTTAATTTCATAAAAGCATTGCCCATGTTATGAAAAATCTGATGTTTTTCTTCTTTTGTCTTTGCCGATTTTAATGCGGTTTGATACGACGAAACTGCTTCGTTCATAGACTGCATTTTGTAAATACTGTTTGCCTTATTGTATTGTGCAGCCGTATTTTGTTTTTCTTTAGCCGATGCTTTACGATAGGTTTGTTCTGCTTTGGTGTAATTTTTTACACTAAAACTTTGGTTACCGTTCGCTAATTCCGATTTATATGATTGTGCCCCAACAGCATTCAGCATAACTAGTTGTACTAATATGATATACCAAAAGTGTTTCATGTTATTTCTCGTTAAATAAATTAATTTTCTTCGCCCATGCAGTGCGGCGTTCTAATACCAAACTATCAATAATCAACAGCAATAATGCCAAACCGACAAACCATTGAAACTGCGACTGAAAATCGGCAATTTGTTGTGATTCAAAATCGGTTTTTTCAATTTTTTGCAATGTTTGATCTACCAATTGCAGTACTTCATCGGTTTTGCTACCGTACATAAAAACACCACCGGTTTTTTCTGCAATTTCTTTTAACGTGGCATCGTTTAATTTGGTAACAACTGTTGATCCGTCAACATCTTTTTTATAATCGATGGTTCTGCCGTTTTGCTTGATCGGAATTTGACCACCTTCGGGCGTTCCCACACCAATAGTAATAATTTTGATGCCTTTGTCCTCAGCCATTGCAATAGCTTCGTTAATTCCTTCGCCGTGATCCTCTCCGTCAGAAATCAAAATCATCACTTTGCTGGTTTTAGGATCGTCGAAATAATTGCTGCCTACTTCAATCGCTTCACGCAAAGCCGTTCCCATGCTCGAAACCATATCGGTATGCATATCCTGAATATACATTTTTGCCATGCTGTAATCGGTAGTAATGGGTAGCATTGGAAAAGCTGAACCCGCGTAACCTACAATCCCGATACGGTCGGATGCCAGATTATTGATGATTTGCGATGCCAGTTGTTTTGATTTTCCCAAACGCGATGGTGCAATGTCTTCTGCCAGCATACTTTTAGAAACATCGATTGCAAAAACAATATCAACACCTTGGCGTTTTACGGTTTCTATTCTTGTTCCGAATTTTGGATTAACCAATGCAATAATCAAAGCGAAAACCGTTACAGCCAGCAATACCATTTTTATAAGCGGTTTGCTTGTAGTTGATGCTTCGGGAGCCAAACGTTTTAAATAGTTACCAGAACCAAATTCGGCAATCTTCTTTTTTTTCCAAACGGTATTCCATAGGTAAACTGCTATTAATATTGGAATTAACAGTAGTAAATAGAAATAAAAAGGTGTATCTAATCCCCACATTTTACACGAATCCTTTAAATAATGTTTTTCTCGAAATAAACTCAACCAATAATAAAATCAAAGCTAAAAGTGCTAACGGACGGAATAATTCGGTACGTTGCACAAACTTCTGCTCGTCTATTTTTGTTTTTTCCAATTGATTTATCTCTTCATAAATATTTTCTAATCGTTTGGTATCTGTTGCACGGAAATATTTACCGCCTGTTTTTTGGGCGATGCTCTTCATCAGATTTTCATCAATCTCCACCTTCATGCGTTTGTATTCCAATTCGCCGTTTGCTTTGATAGCTACAGGAGTTTCTGCCATTCCGTTGGTACCAATACCAATTGTGTAAACCTTAATTTTAAACTCTTTAGCAATATCGGCAGCCATTTGCGGATCGATCAATCCGGAATTGTTGACCCCATCGGTCATTAAAATAACCACCTTGCTTTTAGCTTTGCTGTCTTTTAATCGATTTACTGCTGTTGCCAAACCAACGCCAATACCTGTTCCATCTTGAATAATTCGGTCGTACTTTATATCTGCCAACTGATTCAACAACATATTTTTATCGCTAGTTACAGGTGCTTTTGTGTAGGCTTCGGCAGCATAAACAACAATTCCCAAACGATCATCGGTACGTTGTTTGATAAAATCGGCAGCTACACTTTTTAAGGCTTCCAAACGGTTTGGTTTTAAATCGCGTGATAGCATCGAACCAGAAACGTCGGTAGCCAATACGATATCAACACCGTTTGTAATTTTAGATTTTGTGCTTTTATCTACCGTTTGTGGTCGAGCCAAAGCTACAATTAATGCCGCGAATGCCACGGTACGCAATAAAAATAATAACGGATATAATTTTGAAAGCAGGGTTTTACTGTTTTTAAAACCTTGTATGCTGCTTATTTTTACTGGAACTTTTTCGTTTTTTCTGTTAACGTACCAATACCAGCCCAAAGGCAGTAAAAGTAATAGCAACCAAAAAAACTGCGGATTTAAAAAGGTTATATTACTCATTTGTATTTGCTACATTTAATTGAATGGATTCAATAATTCGTTGATCTATTTTTGCTCCGTATTCATCACCTTCTTTAAACAAAACGCTGACTTCCTGAATACCGTTTTGCTGAATAAAAACGTACATATCGTACTGCATTTTTATTGCTTCGCCCGATATAAAGTTCTGCGCAACCAAAGTTCCTGTACCTCTAATACCACGAACACCGTTTTGGGTAAACTCTTCGGCATTGTAGGTAACATCTTTAGCGCCGTATTGTTTGGCTGTTAGATCAAGCTTATATTTCAGCATTTGATCTAAACTAATAGAATCGTTTGTTTGCGTTGCTGTTGTACCAACTGTAATAATTAGTTGCGTTTTAAGGTTTGAATATGCAAAAACGCTGGTTTGCGATTGCTGTTTTTCTTTGTCGGATTGTGGCGTTTGCACACGTGTTAACGCTTCGGGCGTGCTTAAGATAACTGCCGGAAAACCATAATCAGATGTTACCCATTCGCGTTCGTACAAGCTTTTGTTCGATGCAAAAATACTCCATTCATATCCCGAACGAACTGCCTGAATTATATATACAATTCCTGTTACCAAAAGTAAAAGAGCTGTTACACCAATAGGTATCCACAAACGCATTTGCTGACGTTTTTTGAAACGACGCTCGCGCAGTTTTACCCGTTCTGACTGTTCTTCTGAAAAACGAGGAATGGCTTTATCAATTGAAACCGAAATAACTTCTGATGCTTTACGATCTTGTTCGATCTCGTTCATCATTGGTTCCGATTTTGCGAATTTTACCAAATCGGCAGTTTGCAACACACGTTTTAAATCGTTAACCGATTCTTTGCTTAACTGTATTTTTTTTGTTTTTATGGTTTGAAAAAGCATCTGAATAACTTCTGATGTTGTTGATTCCTTTGCCGGAATTTCAAAAACTTCTTCGATATAATCCCTTATAACATCGGTCATTTCAGAATAGTACGATTTTACATCGCCGTTTAAAACCAATCGTTTAGAATCTAACAACTGTAGTTTCTTGGTTACTTTTTCTAACGGAGTTTTGTATAAATCTTCTTCAGTTAAATTCTTATTCTGTATGCGTTTTATTACAAAATAGGCTGACACACCAGCTAAAAAGCAAAGTGCAATGGCAACTAAATATTTCCATAATTTATCGGTATCGGTTTCACCACCAATCTGCGCTTTAATATCGTGCATTGGCTGTTTTAGCGTATCAACCGTAACATTGTTCACTTTTATGTTGAACAAATTGGTCTGGTGATTTTTTCCATCGATATAAACCGATAAACGCGGAACCACATACGCACCAGAATCAAACTGGGTTAACGTATATTTTTTTATCAGTTCCATGCGTTTTCCGTCTAAAACAGTATCGGTTTTAGATTGTTCCAACACTTCAAACGGACCAATATTCTGCTGATTAGGAAAAACCACTTTACTGCCTTCGTTAGCGGTTGCCTTAATGGTTAGGTTAAACGCCGAACCTATTTTTATTTGAGTTGAATCTACAGCCGATGTTACCTGGGCAAAACCTGCCAAAGTACATAAACTTAAAAATAACGCAACTACTAATTTGTTCATATTATCGTGCTTTAAAGTAAGCCAATAGTTTTTTAACGTAGCTGTCATCGGTAGCTGTTTTAATAACTCCGGCGCCGCTGCGTGTAAATGTTGTTGTAAAATAATCTTCTAATTCCTGGTAATGTTCGCGGTAGGCTTTACGCACATTGGCGTCGCCTGTGTTTATATATTGTGCTTCGTTTGTTTCGGCATCTTGCATTAAAACGTAACCTACATTGTTTAAGTCTTGCTCGCGTTTATCGTACACTTTTATGCCGGTAACATCGTGGCGTTTGGCTGCAATGCGCAAAATACGGTCGTAATCTTTGGTCATGAAATCAGACAGCACAAAAACAATTGCCTTCTTTTTCATTACTTTAGAAAGATATTCAAACGCTTGCCCAATATTGGTTTGATTGCTTTTTGGCTGAAAATTGATCAGCTCGCGAATGATTCGTAAAATATGCGATTTACCTTTTTTAGGCGGAATAAACAGTTCAATTTGATCCGAAAATAAAATCAGACCAATTTTATCGTTGTTCGTTGTTGCCGAAAAAGCCAATGTTGCGGCAATTTCTGTAACAATATCGCGTTTAAAATCGTTGGTAGAACCAAAATCCTGCGATCCGCTTACATCAACCATCAACATTAATGTTAACTCGCGTTCTTCTTCAAAAACCTTTACGTAAGGTTCGCTGTAGCGCGCGGTAACATTCCAATCGATTGCACGAATATCGTCTCCGTACTGATATTGGCGAACTTCGGCAAACGACATTCCTTTTCCTTTGAAAGAGGTATGGTATTCGCCCGAAAAAATATGATCGCTTAACCTACGGGTTTTTATTTCGATTTTTCGAACCTTTTGTAAAATATCTTTTGTTTCCATTTTTTTGTTTAAGGTTTAAAGTTTTCTTTGTTTCAGGTTGTTGTAACTTGAAACATTAAACTTGAAACAAAATTTATGGCACCTCAATTTCGTTAACAATCTTGTTTATGATATCTACGCTGGTTACGTTATCAGCCTCGGCTTCGTAAGTAATTCCGATTCTGTGACGCAGCACGTCTAAAACAACTGCACGTACATCTTCTGGAATTACGTAACCGCGACGACGGATAAACGCATAACATTTTGCCGCATTTGCCAAATTGATAGATCCACGAGGTGATGCACCGTAGCTTATATAAGGTTTTAAACTTTCTAGTTTAAATTGTTCCGGATAACGGGTTGCAAAGATGATATCTAAAATATATTTCTCGATTTTTTCATCCATGTACACTTCTTTTACCGTTTGTTGTGCACGCAGAATCTGTTCAATAGAAACTACAGGATTAATGGTAGGTGTAGTTCCTGCTAAATTTTGACGGATTACCAAACGTTCTTCTTCCAATTTTGGATAATCGATCACGGTTTTAAGCATAAAACGGTCCATTTGTGCTTCCGGTAACGGATACGTTCCTTCTTGTTCCACAGGGTTTTGCGTAGCCATTACCAAGAATGGTTTTTGCAGTTTATGTGTAGTATCGCCAATGGTAACTTGTTTTTCCTGCATAGCCTCTAACAACGCCGACTGCACTTTTGCAGGAGCACGGTTAATTTCATCGGCTAAAATAAAATTAGCAAAAACAGGTCCTTTTTTAATACTAAAATCGTTAACCTTTACGTTATAAATCATAGTACCAACCACATCGGCAGGTAATAAATCGGGTGTAAACTGTATGCGGCTAAAAGATCCGTCTACAGCTTTAGCAAGTGTATTAATAGCTAATGTTTTAGCTAACCCAGGTACACCTTCTAATAATATATGCCCTTGCCCTAACAAGCCAATTAGTAAGCGATCAATCATGTGTTTTTGTCCCACAATTGCTTTGTTCATTTCGGCAGTAAGCAAATCAATAAATGCACTTTCGCGTTCTATTTTATCGTTGATAGAACGAATGTCTGTCGTGGATGTTGTTGCTTCCATTATATTGTTTTCTGTATGTATTAATTTTCCTTACAAATTGATTAAAATTTATTTGCTTAACTTGTTAACAAATGGTTAAAATACATCTTCGTACTTTTGTTTTAAGTATGAATTATCATTTTCTTTTTATAATTTTAAGATAAAACTTTAATTGTGATAAACAAGCGCCTTTTAATTAAGAATTTATTGGCTCACCATACCGAAAACAGCTTCTTTGATAAAAAGCAGCAGCTAAACTTACATACTTTGGAAGGAAAAGCCAAATTTTTAAAGCATGTTTGTTCTTTATCTAATTCAAACCCTTATAATCAATCTTTTATTTTGGTAGGAATTGAAGATGAGAAAAATACCATTGTAGGCGTTGATTTTTACGACGACAGTCATATTCAAAACCTGTTGAATGCCTATTTGGAAAATCCGCCACAGATTCAGTACGAAAACGTTATTTTTCCGCATTTAGGAAACGGAATGGTGGTTGGCTTGGTAACGATTTATCCGAAGAAAGGAAAATGTTACTTTAAAAAACGAATTTATACGGTAGATGAAGGCGCATCGTTTTCACGCATTGGCAGTATATCGCATCCGGAATATCTAACGGTAAAAATAAACAACAGTGAAATTGTAGACAGTATTTTAAAGGCATCGGTCACCAATTTACAGAATACCATTGACAGTGTGCTTGATTTTATGACTAACAAACACCCCGACATGAAACCGAAATACCATGTTTTTAAAGAATATTTTACGTTGTGTTGGGCTGGTGTCGAAAAGATAAAAAAAGGCGAAGTTTATCTGTCTAGGGTTGATATCGAACTAATAAACGAACAGGTAAAAATATTTTATTCGGCACTCGATGAGGTTTCTATCACTTTTAATGATGATGAATTTATAATTACCGAATACGTGAAAATTGGTTTCCGAAAAAACAACAGATACATTCCGTTCAGTGTTCAGAAAATTATTTTTAGCGATTCTATGACCTATCAGATTACATCGGAAATTATTTTTGAAACCCCCGAAATAGATAAGCGTCATTTATATCACCTATACAACTATTACACCCTAATTTTAAACAAACTGTCGCATTACAAACGATTAAGCCTAACCGAACAAAACGATTTGCAAAACCTTTGTTATTCATTAATGTTATGTTATCTTCACGGTTTCAAGAAAGCCAAAGATGTACTTATAAATCATAAAGAAGTCTTTAAAAATTACAAACAACCTTTTTTATACACCTCTTTTAAAGAAGTAATGCGCATTCTTAGAAAACTAAAATACGAAACACAAAATGAGTAATACATTTGTAATTGGCGATATTCACGGAGGGCTAAAAGCATTGCAACAGGTTTTAAACCGAGCAAATGTTACCACCAATGATCAATTGATTTTTTTAGGCGATTATGTTGACGGATGGAGCGAAACACCTGCTGTTTTAGATTTTTTAATTGATCTATCTGCAACCTATTCCTGTGTTTTTATGCAAGGAAATCACGAAGAAATGTTGTTAAAATGGCTAAAGAAAGAAGACGATAACGAATTGTGGCGTTTTCATGGCGGCGAAGCAACTGTTCAAGCATATCAAAATATTTCGTTAGGTATAATTGAAAAACATATTGCATTTCTTGAAAAACTGAACGAATATTATATTGATACCAAAAACCGATTGTTTGTACATGCCGGTTTTACACATTTAAAAGGTGTGGGTTTTGAATATTTCCGCGGAATGTTTTGGTGGGACAGAACGCTTTGGGAAACCGCTATGGCTGTTGATGGAAATTTATGTGTAGATAGTATTAGGTATCCGCAACGTTTAAAGCTTTACAAAGAAATTTATGTTGGGCACACACCGGTTATACGTTTTGGCGCATCGGCACCTATGAATTTTGCAAATGTTTGGAATGTTGATACAGGTGCAGCCTTTACCGGAAAATTATCTATTTTAAATGTTGATACCAAAGAATATTGGCAAAGCGATTCGTTGCCCGATTTAT
>JBEBXO010000034.1:0-26569 GCA_040391585.1 Paenimyroides ummariense
TTATAAAATCCAAGCCCTAACTTTTTAACTTACACACTTGATGGGATAGTGTCTTAAAAAAAACTCCTAAATTTCTTTAGGAGTTTTTTTATAGATTTTAATTTTCTTCTTTCTGACCCATCATCATTAAATAAGCCTTAAGAAACGGATCTAAACCACCGTTCATCACACTGTCCACATCACTGGTTTCAAATTGTGTGCGAACATCTTTTACTAATTTGTAAGGATGCATTACATAATTTCTTATTTGCGATCCCCACTCAATTTTCATTTTGTTGGCTTCAATTTCATCGCGTTTAGCCTGACGCTTTTTTAACTCAATTTCGTACAACTGCGATTTAAGCAACTGCATGGCTTTGGTTTTATTGTCGAGCTGCGAACGTGTTTCAGAGTTTTCAATAATAATTCCGGTTGGGTGGTGGCGTAAACGAACCGCTGTTTCTACTTTATTTACGTTTTGCCCACCTGCACCCGATGACCTCATGGTTTCCCAAGAAATATCTGCTGGGCTAATGTCAATTTCAATCGTATCATCTGCTAACGGATATACATATACCGATGCAAATGAGGTATGACGTTTTGCATTACTGTCAAACGGAGAAATCCGAACCAAACGATGCACGCCGTTTTCACCTTTTAAATAACCAAACGAATAATCGCCTTCAAACTCTAAAGTAACCGTTTTAATGCCGGCAACTTCGCCTTCTTGAAAGTTTAGTTCTTTAATTTTATAACCGTTTTTTTCGCCCCACATTAAATACATACGCATTAACATGGCAGCCCAATCGCAACTTTCGGTACCACCGGCACCGGCTGTAATCTGTAAAACGGCACTCATGCTGTCTCCTTCGTCCGAAAGCATGTTTCTAAACTCTAAATCTTCAATATTTTCAAACGTTTTATCGAATTGGAATTGTACTTCGTCTTCCGTAACTTCTCCTTCGTTATAAAACTCCAGTAAAATTTGCAGTTCTTCAATATTAGCTGCGGCACTTTCGTATCCTTCTACCCATTTCTTTTTAGAACGAATGTTTCTAACGATAATTTCGGCTTCTTTGGCATTGTTCCAAAAGTCGGGCGCAAACGTTTTTTCTTCTTCGTTTTGTATTTCAATTAATTTCTGATCGATGTCAAAGATACCTCCTTAACGCACCAAGGCGATCAATAAGACCCTTTATTTGATCTGTTGTAACCATTTTTGTATGATTTTTGTTAGATAACAAATGTACATTTATCTTAAAGAATAAAAAAATGAAAACAAGTAATCTATTATACGGTTTTATGCTGCTTTTTTTTATAAGCTGTAATGCACAGAAAGATGTTTCTGCCAATGAAAAGGATTCAGGTTTAACCAAAGTTGAAAACGGAAAAGTTACCATTTCAAACCCCGAGTTAGAATACGAAGTAATTATTATTGATGCAGGTTTTGAACGTTGGTTTACTACCAACCGAAAACCTAAAGGGTATTACGATTTAACTTTTTTAGAGATGAAAAACCGCCGTTGGGTGCAAGAATGGAATGCGCGGGCTAGGCGAATGAATAGCGGAATTGAATATGCTATTGATTATAATGCGCAAACTCATTACGGTTACGAAGTGAACTATATGCTGTATCATTATTTATTGTATTACCAGCAAGTCAATAATTTAAAATTAGATTAAATTATTTGTAGCTTTGTAGCGTTTTTTAATTGGAATTGGAAATGGCATCCTTAAAAGAAAAGTGGGGAATTAAATCGAATATACAGTTTGTACTAATTATTGTTGTTTTTGCTATTACCGGAAGCACATCGGCTTATATTACCCGACCTATTTTGACAATGATTGGTATTACCAAAGATAATTTACACCCTTTAATTTATTGGCCGTTGTCGTTAATTTTAATTTTGCCTGTTTATAAGGTGTTACTTATTGTAATTGGAACATGCTTTGGGCAACATACTTTTTTTTGGAATTTTGTTAAAAAAATGCTTTTTCGAATGCGATTAGGATTTTTATATGGAATAAAAAAATAAGCGAAACTTTTGTTTCGCTTATTTTTTGTGAATAATAAAAATACACGGACGTTTATGTAAATCTATTTTATGTTTTTTCCAGAAGTTTACAGGTTTGGTTAACATAATTTCGGTTGGTAAGGTTAAATCGCAAGCTACGCACAATTGTGTATTAGGATGTAAAATTTGCACCATTTCTTCCATTAACTGATTGTTTCTGTAAGGAGTTTCAATAAATATTTGCGATTGGTTACGCTCAAAACTCCATTTTTCTAAATTTTTCAACATAGAACGTTTTTCAGTTTTATCAATAGGTAAGTAACCGTTAAAAGTAAACGACTGTCCGTTCATACCCGAACCCATTAAAGAAAGCAGTATAGATGACGGACCAACCAAAGGAACTACCTTAATGCCCTTTTCATGTGCCATTGCTACAATTACCGCACCCGGATCAGCAACACCCGGACACCCGGCATCGCTCATTAATCCCATATTTTTACCTTCTAACAAAGGTTGAATAAACGATTTTAGTTCTTTAGCATCGGTATGTTTGTTTAGTTCGAACAAATTCAATGTTGCTTGAACTTTTTCAGGATAAATAGCTTTAATAAATTTGCGGGCAACTTTACTGTTTTCTACTACATAATTATCTATTAGCGAAATTGCGCGTGAAACAGCAGCGGGTAAAACATCGGCAGCTGGTGTATCGTCACCTAACATAACCGGAATTAAATATAGAGTTCCTAATGTTGTCATATTTATAAATATAAAAAACGCTTAATAAGCGTTTTCAATTTTTTCTTTTATTTTATCGCAAGCTTCGTTTAGCATTTTAAAAACGTTTTCAAAACCGTGGTCACCACCATAATAAGGATCGGGCACTTCAAAATCTTTTCCCGGATTACTTTCGTTTAAAATCAATTCAACTTTATCAAGATGATTTTGCGATGGGGCTAGCCTGCAAACATTAACGTAATTGCTTTTATCCATCACATAAATTTTATCAAAAGTATCAAAATCTTCTACTAAAAATAGTCGGGCACGCTGATTGGTTAAATCAATTCCGTATTTTTTGGCAACGGCAATTGATCTTTTATCGGGTAATTCGCCAGAATGCCATGCTCCTGTACCGGCAGAATCTACAAAATAGTTTTCAGTGTTCAGTTTCGATTTTAAAATACCTTCTGCTAAAGGCGATCTGCAAATGTTGCCTAAACAAACCATTAAAATTTTGGTCATTACATCGATAGTTTTTTATTGATGTCTTCAAAATGTGCTTTGAATTCCTTATCGGTTTCCAGTAAATTATCTACTGTTTTGCAAGCGTGTAATACCGTAGCGTGATCGCGATCGCCAATTTGAGATCCAATATTTGCTAACGATGATTTAGTGTATTTCTTTGCAAAAAACATAGCTAACTGTCTTGCTTGTACAATGTTACGTTTTCGAGATTTAGAACATAATGTTTCAATATCTAGTTCAAAATAATCAGAAACAATTTTTTGAATATAATCTATAGAAATGTCTTTGCGTATGTTTTTAACAAATTTCTCTATAACACTTTTAGCCAAATCAACCGTGATTTCTTTTTTGTTGAATGATGATTGTGCAATTAACGAAATAATGGCTCCTTCTAATTCGCGAACGTTTGTTTTAACGTTTTTAGCAACATATTCAATTACATCGTTAGACATTTCCACACCATCACGGTATAAAATGTTTTTTACAATATTTACTCGGGTTTCAAAATCGGGGTGCATAATTTCTGCCGAAAGTCCCCATTTAAAACGCGATAACAAACGTTGTTCGATATCCTGCATATCAACCGGAGCTTTGTCAGAAGTTAAAATAACTTGTTTTCCGTTTTGATGCAGGTAATTAAAAATGTGGAAAAATACATCTTGTGTACCCGATTTTCCTGATAAAAACTGAATGTCATCAACAATTAGAACATCAATCAATTGATAGAAATAGATAAAGTCGTTTCGGGTTTGTTTTCTAACAGAATCAACATATTGCTGTGTAAAAACTTCGGCCGAAATGTATAAAACGGTTTTTTCTGGATGTTTTTCTTTAATTTCTACACCAATAGCATGTGCTAAATGGGTTTTTCCTAAACCAACACCACCGTAAATTAACAACGGATTAAAAGCTGTTCCGCCTGGTTTGTTGGCAACTGCCATACCGGCACTGCGCGCCAAACGGTTCGATTCACCTTCCAAGAAATTATCGAAACTGTAGTTAGAGTTTAACTGTGAATCAATTTTTACATTTCTGATTCCAGGAATAACAAACGGATTTTTTAATTCGGGGTTTTTGGTTTGTACAGGAACATCTAATTCCTGTGTTTTAACAGGTTCTCTCTGGCTGCTGGGTAATTGTTCGGTAAACGGTTGTTTTGTTCCCGAAGTATTCTCCATTTTAACTTTATATACTAACTTTGCTTTTGCGCCAAGTTCTTTAGTTAATGCAGATTTTAATACCGTTACGTAATGTTCTTCTAACCATTCGTAGAAGAATTTACTAGGAACTAAAATAGACAAAACATTCTCAGTTAACTCAATAGCCTCAATTGGTTCAAACCAAGTTTTGAACGCCTGATCGCCAATGTTGTCTTTTATGAATTGCAGACAACGATTCCAAACAGATATTGCGGTTTCTTGTGTATAATCAAGCATTTTTATTAGAGATAATAGTGTTTAATAGCAGTGTTTTAAAGAGTTATATAAAACACATTTTCATTTACAAATATGTGAATAAAAATCATCAAAAAAAATGATTTTGCTATTTGATTTTTAGAAATAATATTGTAAGTACTTTTTTATTTGAATTATAAAATTTTTGAAACTATTTTTTTATGCAAGAACATAAAATCAACATTCGTGTGCGCTACGCAGAAACCGACCAAATGGGGGTGGTTTATCATGGTAATTATGCCCAATATTTTGAAATGGGAAGGGTTGAATGGCTTAGAAATAAAGGAGTTTCGTACAAAGAGCTCGAAAATAGCGGAGTGATGCTTCCGGTGGTTTCTTTAAGCATGAATTACAAGAAACCTGCGTATTATGACGATGAGTTAACTGTTATAACACGTATGGATTATTTAGGTGGTGTTAAGATAGAATTTACCTACGAAATTGTTAACCAAAACGGAGACTTATTAACAACCGCACAGACCGTTTTGGTGTTTGTTGATATGAAAACAAAACGACCAATTGCGGTACCCGATTATCTTGAAAAATTAATAAACGGCTGAATAGTGTTAAATTGCTAAAATCATTTTAAAAAGCAATCAAAAATGCGTAAATTCTAACAAAATTACTGTTATGAAAAAGTTTGTTTTATTTCTGTTTTTGTTTTGTTCGGGATTTATAATGGCACAAACTCCGGTTGTGGTTAAAGCGCGTTTATATAAGCCTTCTGTTGATTTAAAAATTGCTGTTAAACACAATAACGAACCTATATTGGAATTGGGTCAAAACGTGTATAAAACTTTTCCTTTAAATGTAAACGACAAGCTTTCGTTTTACATAAATGGTACCCTTGTTGAAACAATTGATGTTTCACAAAAAGTGATCGACAGAAAAAGTTTAAATGTTTTGCTTACCGATTCTACTGTTTTAGACGAGTTGGAAATTGAATACACCAATATGAACAATAAATTGGGGTTAGAATCGACTAAACAGTATTCCAAAGCAGAACGCGCTGTTAAGAAAGATAATCAAATTACGTATAAAGACAATTATTCGGCAACCGGAAATATTAAGTTAGATGGTTTTGTAAACAAACTTACAGGTAGGGCAAAAACGAACAAAAAAGCACTTTCGGTAGAACGTGAAATACAAGTTATGGAACGATTTTTAAAGGTTTATTCTGCCGATTTTCTGTATGATAATTATAAGCTGCCTAAAAATAAGGCTCCGTATTTTGCTTTACACATGATGGATTTTATCAACAGTAATACCCAGTTAGAATCTGATGGATTTAGAATGTTAATGGAAGAACAGTTATTGAATTTTAAGTATGATTAGTATTATATGATATAAGGAGTTTCTTCTGTTCGAGCTTGTCGAGAACTTATTAAAAAAAAATTAATCTTCTTTTTCTGTAATAGAAACCTCGAAAATTTGGTCAAAAGCATTAAAAATTTCTTCTGCTTTGGTTTGTCTGCACGATATTTCTATTAAACAATCTAGTTCTAAAGTTTGATTAACTACGTTGATGTTTTTTTCTTTAATAACACGCATTACTTTGTTCATGTTTTTATAATCAAATCTAATAAGATAGTGAATATCAATGGTTTTTTCTACAATTTCAACCGTTTCTAAAGCCATTTGTGCAGCCGTTTTATAAGCCGAGACCAAACCGCCAACACCTAATTTAACACCGCCAAAATATCGAACTACAACTACTAAAACATTAGTAACATCAAACGATTGTATTTGTCCGTAAATAGGCATTCCTGCGCTGTTATTGGGTTCGCCGTCGTCATTGGCGCGATACGTTTTTGTTTTTGTGCCAATTTGGTAGGCATAACACCAATGGCGCGCTGTATAATGTTGTTTCTTTACTTGATCTAAAATTTGTTTTACATCATCTTCTGATTGTACAGGGAAAGCATAGCCGAAAAACTTGCTGTTTTTTTCTTTAAATAAAATTTCTTCGCTTGGCTGTTCTATGGTTTTGTACGTATCAATCATTAATTATGTTTTTAAAAATAATTAAAGTATCGCTGGCTATTTTTTGTTCAGTCGTTTTTTGAGCCGATATTAGTTTAGGAGCTTTAATTCCATTTAATAATATTGGTTCGCTTTTAAACACTCGGGCTTCATTCCAAAAATTCGTATCTATAAATTGTTGAATTGTATTAGATCCACCTTCAATAATTATCGATTGAATTTTTTCATCATAACAAATTCGAGCAATTTCTTCAACTAGATTAGAAAAATCAATTTTTTTATAATCGATTTTATCTAATGGTTTCAAAGGAAATTCCGCACACAAACAAATGGTTTTAGCTTCAGAATTAGTAATTGCAAACGATGCATCAATTTTATGATGCGCATCCAAATAAATTCTAACCGGATTCTTTCCAACAAAATCTCGAGTTGTTAAGGAAGGATTGTCGTCTAAAATGGTTTTTGTTCCAACCAAAATACCCATTTCTTCACTGCGCCATTTATGAGTAAGTTGCCGACTGTATTTGTTTGATAACCAAACAGGTTTTTGTTCGTTCTTTTTAGTCGGAGCAATAAATCCATCTGTCGATTCTGCCCATTTTAAAATAATGTAAGGTCTTTTTTTCTGAATAAATGTAAAAAAACGAATGTTACTGTCGATACATTCTTTTTCCAAAATTCCAACCATAACATTCACACCGGCATTTTTCAATTTTTCGATGCCTTTTCCAGCAACTTCGGCATAAGGATCCACACAGCCAATCACCACATTCGGTATCTGCATTTGTACGATTAAATCTGCACAAGGCGGTGTTTTTCCATAATGACTACAAGGTTCTAACGTAACATACAACGTACTTTTTGTCAGCAAATTTTTATCGGCAACGCTGTTAATGGCATTTACTTCGGCATGCGATCCGCCAAAAGCACTCGTAAATCCTTCGCCAATAATTGTATCTTTGTAAACAATTACAGCTCCAACAGAAGGATTGGGCATGGCAGCAGCTAAACCTTTATTTGCTAAAAATAAAGCGCGTTGCATATAATGTTCGTGCGTTGGCATAATGTAGTTTTTTACAAAATTAAGAAAAGAATGACGGTAAACGATTATAAAAAACAATTTCAATTGACACTTCCGGTTTTTTACGACGAAATGGAACGATCAACAATTTTTTATTTGGTTATGGAATTTGTTTTAGCATATACAAAAGTTGATTGTGTTTTAAATGGAAATGAAACAATTTCAGATGAAAATCGGCAAAAAATCAACGCCATTTTGCAACGTTTACAAAATAACGAACCTATACAATATATTACTCAACAGGCTAATTTTTTTGGATATGATTTTAAGGTTTCGCCTGCAACATTAATTCCACGTGCTGAAACCGAAGAATTGGTAAATTGGGTGTTAACCGAAATGAAAAAACAGCCACAAAAAAACTGGCGTGTTCTCGATATTGGTACCGGAACGGGTTGTATTCCTATTACGATTAAAAAGGAATTTCCGTTGACTATTGTTTCTGGGATGGATGTTTCGGTTGAAGCATTACAGATTGCACGAGAAAATGCAGTGAATTTGCAGGCTGATGTTACTTTTATTCAGCAGGATATTTTACAGACAGTACATTTGGACGCTTATGATATTATTATTTCCAATCCGCCGTATGTGAGAAATCTGGAAAAAGTTGAGATTAATGAAAATGTATTGCAGCATGAACCGCATTTGGCTTTGTTTGTTGATGATAACGATCCGTTGATTTTCTACCGAAAAATTACACAATTAGCGCATAAAAGTTTGAATGAAAACGGCATGTTGTTTTTCGAAATCAATCAATATTTAGGGAATGAAATGCAAGAAATGGTTTCGGAATTTTTTAAATGCATCGAACTAAAAAAAGATTTTATACAGAACGACCGAATGATGAAAGCGAGTGCTTTTAAATAAATAAACTTTCAACCTTGTAACATTCCACTTTAAAACTATAACTACTATATTTGCATAAACAAAAATTAAAATGGCACAAAAACCAAGTATTCCTAAAGGAACAAGAGATTTTTCTCCGATCGAAGTAGCGAAGCGTCAATACATCATGTCTGTTATAAAAAAGCATTTTGAACGCAGCGGTTTTCAACCAATTGAAACACCTTCGTTTGAAAATTCTGAAACCTTAATGGGAAAATACGGGGAAGAAGGTGACCGTTTAATTTTTAAGATTTTAAATTCGGGCGATTTTTTAGCGAAAACCAATGAGGAATTTCTTCAAACTAAAAATAGTTTAAAAATCACTTCACAAATATCCGAAAAAGCGTTGCGTTACGATTTAACCGTTCCATTTGCGCGTTTCGTAGTTCAGCACCAAAATAAATTAGAATTTCCTTTTAAGCGTTATCAAATTCAGCCGGTTTGGCGTGCAGATCGTCCGCAAAAAGGTCGTTTCCGTGAGTTTTATCAGTGTGATGCCGATGTAGTTGGGTCAACATCATTGTGGCAGGAAGTTGAATTGGTGCAGTTGTACGATGCTGTTTTTAGCGATTTGAAAGTAGAAGGAGTTACCATTAAAATCAACAACCGAAAAATATTGTCGGGTATCGCCGAAGTTATTGGCGCAAGCGACAAACTGATTGATTTTACCGTTGCCTTAGATAAGTTAGATAAAATTGGAGAAGACGGTGTTAAAACCGAAATGCTGGCGAAAGGAATTTCCGAAGAAGCTTTGGTTAAAGTACAACCGTTATTCAATTTTAATGGATCGTTAACCGAAAAATTAAATCAGTTACGCGAATTGTTAGCATCATCGGTTGAAGGAACTAAAGGAGTTGACGAGCTGACATTTATCTGCGAAACCGTGGAAGAATTAGGATTAAAATCGGCAACATTAAATTTAGATGTTACATTAGCGCGCGGTTTAAATTATTATACCGGAGCCATTTTTGAAGTTGCCGCACCAGAAACCGTTAAGTTGGGATCAATTGGTGGCGGTGGTCGTTACGACGATTTGACTGGAATTTTCGGGTTGAAAAATATGAGTGGCGTTGGTATTTCGTTTGGATTGGACAGAATTTATCTGGTTATTGAAGAATTAAATGTTTTCCCAGAAACCGTTTCAAATGTTACCGATGTTTTGTTCCTGAATTTTGGCGATAACGAAGCTAAATACTGCTTAAAAGTTATTCGTGACTTGCGTGAAGCCGGAGTGAATGCAGAATTATATCCTGATAAAGCGAAAATGGCAAAACAATTTCAGTTTGCCGAGAAAAAAGGAATTAAATACGCGGTTATTGTTGGCGAAACCGAAATGCAGCAGAATATATTTGCCTTAAAGAATCTCAATTCGGGCGAACAGCAAAATGTTACCTTAAAAGAATTACAAGAAATTTTATTGAAATAAAAAAGGTTGACTGAAGTATGCCTTGTCAAGCTGAACTTGTTTCAGCTTCTCATTATTTGATAAAGTATGGGTGAGATCTCGAACTTGATTCGGGATCTCATTCTTAATCATACACTTAATCAAAAAAATTAAAACTCGCCAACCTGCAAATGCGTGCTCACTGCAATTCGGTTCTCTGCGTTAATGGTTACCATTGCCATAATGATTTCTGCAATTTGAGTTTCGCTAAAGAATTTTGAAGCGTTTTCATAACCCTCTTCGCTTAATCCTTTTTGACTGATCTTGGTGATTTCTTCAGTCATAACTAAAACCGCTTGTTCTTCTTTTGTTGAAAAAGATTTCGCTTCTTTCCAGGCACTCAACAGAAAAATACGTTGGTTGGTTTCCCTGTCTTTTAATGCATCTTTAGTGTGCATATCAATACAATAAGCACAATTGTTTATTTGCGATGCGCGAATAGTAAGCAGAAAACTTTTAATTTTTAACGGTCAGCATAAGTAAGTCAACGCAGGTATCAATACTTACGAATAACTCACATTTTTAGTATATATGGGTTATAAAATTATAAATAATGTAAAATAACCCAACCGAAAGATTATCTAAAATAGCAGGTAGGGGGATGCTCCGTAGATAAAGTATGGTAAAGGTTACTTTAATGCATGAAACGCATTTTCGGTCAAAATGACTTTATATAGAAAATTCAGCTATATCTCATTGAAATAGCCGAATTTTTTACTTTTTATCGTATAGTTCGTTTATTGCGTAATCCTTATTTTTTTAACAAGTGCTGCAAATAAGAAGTTTTCTCTTTTTCTGCCTGTAAAAGGCGCTCATATAATTTCTTATTTTCGTCATACGCTTCCACTAGTTTATCAAGAGGGTTGAAAGTTGGGTTATACAAATTCTTAACAGCAGAAGAATCATCTTGAAAAGTATTGTGAGAAATTATATTAATCATTCGTTCGTCAGAATATTCTTTGATTGCGTATGCCGGTACGTCCAACGCTTTGGCAATTTCGTTAAGCTTGGCATCGTCTAATTCTTCTGTATTTTCTATTACCGACATCTTTTGTTGGCTGATACCCAGAATCTCGGCAAGTGTTTCCTGTTTCATTCCTTTCATTTCGCGTATGCGGCTGATGTTGCGTCCTAAATGCTTTTTGCTTGTAGTCTCCATAAGGCCTCCGTTTTTTGATAAATTCAAATATACTGATTTTTTGATAAAATAAAACTGTACTGCAGTCAGAATGTCTATATTATACCCGCTGATTCACAGATTATTTTAGTAGTGCGCTTTGCAAGATACATTTCTAATCCCATCATTGCTTTATATGCTTGTGGTGCCGTTTTGTTGATGTTAATACGTTTTGTCATGATTTCTTATTTTTATCTGATGCAAAGTTGAGAAACAGTTCAATGCAAAAACTTAAACTGGTTTAAGAAACATTTTTCTTGCGAATTTCGCTTAAATATTCTGGCGTAAAACCTAAAAAAGAGGCGATTAAATATTGCGGAACACGCTGAACAAATTCGGGATGTTTCTTTAAAAGATTAAAATAAAATTCGTCTTTAGCAAAAGAAAAAATGTATTTAATACGTATTTGTGCAGCCGCATAAGCGCGTTGGTAAACAAAACGAAAGTAACGTTCCAACTGCGGAAATTTATTTAAAAGTAATTCCTGATTTTTTTGTGTGATGACTAAAAGTTCTGTTTTTTCAACTGCCTGAATGTAAAATTCGGTTTGCGATTGATGTTTGTATGCCATATTATCTGTCATCCACCAGTTTTCAATAGCAAATTCGGTAGTTTGTTCAGAGCCTTTTTCGTTGATATAAAATTTGCGTAGAATTCCTTTTAAAACAAAAAAATGTTCTTTGCAGAATTGTCCTTCTTCCAAAAGATTTTCTTTTTTTCGGATTGATCTCACTTCAAAAAATGAAATTATTTGAGAGAATTCAACATTGGTTATCGAAACAAATTTATCTAAATGCGCTTTGAAAAGTTCAACCATATTTAATCTTTTACAGGTTCGTAGATCAATTGTACAACGCCCGATTTAAAGGTATTGGTTTGTATCAGTTTTAAATTCAATCGATTGGTAAGATTTTCAAATAACGGTTTGCCCGTTCCTAAAGCTATGGGATGAACCGAAATTCTATAAACATCAATCAAATTTAGCTGAATAAAAGTTTGAATAAGACTTGCCCCGCCGTAAAGCCAGATATCTTTTCCCGATTGATTTTTAATTTCGGCAACTTTATCGGCAATGTTAGAATTTATAAAAGTAGCATTTTCATCATTTCTGATTTCGCTTGAAAAAACATATTTCTTTTTTGAATGAATGTTTTGCCAAAAGGCTTTTTCAGAAGTATCGGCATTGTTATCAGGTTGATAATTTCCCCATGAATCATAACTTATTCTGCCATAAAAAATCGTATCAATAGTGGAAAGAAATCCATTAAAATCCATATCATCATCCATGATACACCAATCTATTTCTCCATTCGATCCTTCAATAAAACCGTCTAAACTAACCGCTAAATCTAAAATTACTTTTCTCATAATTTATAAATTTACTTTAAGGAACGAGTATTTGAGTTGTTGTAGGCTGAAACTTTAGTCCAGCAGCTTTTATGAGTTGAAGAAATCTTCCAATTTCTGTTGATTCAACTGTTGTGTTACTGTTCTCATTCATTATTTCTAAAACAATATCTCCTAAGGTTAGAAATTTTATTTTGACCTTGTTTTTACCGTTATCTGAAAGTAGATTTAGAAATGTATCACAATTTTCAAAGTCTTCAATTTTTGATTTTTTTGTAATCTTTGTAACTGCAATGTAATATGTGAAATCGTATGAATTTGTTTCTTCATATATTTTTTCTCTGAAAGCTTTAGCCCAATTAGGTTCTACTAATTCTCTAAATCTCTTCCAAATAGGACCTGTTCCCTTTTTTACATTTCTTTTTTCTTCGTCGATCAAATGGTTATAATACAAATCAATATCAAAACCATCTTGCCAAGATTTACAACTAACTACAGATACTTTTTTCTCGTTTTCTTCGTTTAAATGTATTGCTAAAACATCAATATCTGAATGAACGGAAAATTTTCCTCGAGTTAGATTATCTAATAAAGCTATATCTTCTTTTTTGGGTTTGAACTTTACATTGTGTTTAGTAAATGTAGCAGGTTGCCGAAGAAAATAACCGTCAACTAATTGTTCTAAAATATCTTCTTTCATTTTAATAATTTTGATACTTCAAAAATAGTAAAGAAATTAACAAAAGTATGTCGTATTAAAATTACTCGTTTTGCTTTTTAATCAATTCAGTCAACAATTTTTTAGCACGTAAAATCTTAATTTTTACATTGTTTAACGGCTCGTTGATTATTTCGGCAATTTCATTATAACTTCGTTCCTGAAAATAGCGCAACTGAATAATTTGCTGATAATGCGGTTTTAACTGTTTAATACAAAGTTTTAATGTTGCCAGATTTTGTTCGTAAATCAATTGGTCTTCCAAGGTGTCTTCATCTGCAAGGGTATCAAACAAAAATTCTTCATTTTCGTTTAAATTAACCATATCATTACTTTTTCGCTTTCTGATTAAATCAATATGAACATTTTTAGCAATGGCAATCAGCCACGTATTAAACGCAAATTCAGTTTTGTATTGTGTAAGTTTATCAAACGCTTTGGCAAAAGTTTCAATGGTAATATCTTCGGCATCGGTTTCATTTTCGGTTCTTTTCAAGATAAAATGATACACTTCCGACCAATAAATATCTAACAGGGCAGTAAAAGCAGTCTGACTTCCTGTTTTTGCATTTTCTATTAATACTGCAATTTCACTTGCCGGTTTTTGTGCCACGTTATGTTGTTGGTTTTTTAAAAAGATTTCCTAAAAAGAGTTGAATTTGCATAAAGATATAAAACAAATCAAACAAAGGAAAATAAACAGCAAGATCATTGTAGCCAGATTTTTTTGCAGCTTTTGCAAACAAGATCCATACAATTAAATAACGCAAAAGCACAATGGTAAGTGTTACATACCAATATTCAAATGTGATAAAAGATGCTATAGCGGCCACAAAAAATAAAAACTGCAGTAAATTAAAAAGTTTAATTTTAAATGCTGCCGATCCTTTAAAGTTTGATAATAACTGAATTTGTTGATTTTTAAATATCTTGAAATCTGTTTTATTTAAAGCTTCGGTTTCAATCATTGCATCAGCGTGTTCGCAAATAGTTGTGTTTTTTGATGTAGATGCATCGTTCACAAAATATTCGTCCATAAACAAAGGCTTTTGCATGTGATTGATAAAACCGTTTACGTTGTAAAAATCTTCTTTTTTAAAGGCGATTTGTTGTAAATTTAAACTATAAGGCTGACTAATTTTTGCCCAGGCAACAGATTGCATTTGCTGCATGGTATGAAAAAAACGCAGGTATTTATTGAAAAATCCTTTTTGTTTGCTGTAAAAAAACGATCCTAAAATAATAGTTTTATTTAATGTAAAATGCGATGTTAACTGAACCAGCCAATTATTTGAATGTATTTTTTTATCGGCATCAATACAAACCAAATATTCGTATTTACTGGCTTTAATTGCTAGGGTTACTGCGTATTTTTTATTTCCCCAAAAGGTTTCGTTGTTCACTACATCAACAATTCTAATGTTTGGATACATTAACGCATATTCTTTAATTAAATGCAGGGTATCGTCGGTAGAAGCATTGTTTACCAAAACCAGTTCAAACTGATGGTAATTCTGATTTAGTAAAACAGGTATTAAATTTCGTAATTCGTTGCTGTTGTTTTTAGCATATACAATTACCGATATAGGAATGCGCTTGGCATTTGTTTCGTGTGGTTTGCTGAATATCGATCCTGCAAAAATGCCCAAATAATATACCAGTAAAACAATAAATAAACCTGCTAAAATATAAAGTAGTGTTAATGCCATAGGGTGTTTTAAATAGCTGCAAAAGTACTTTAAATGTTAATGAACTACAAGTTTAAAAATTAAATAAATTGTTTATTTTGATAATCTGAATTAATATAGATTTAAACAATTATCAATACATAAGTCGTTGCTTCGAGTAACGTAACGAAGTGATGTATCGAGAAGTTTAAAGAATTAGTTCGCGATTTCGATTGGACTGACAGAGTCTGAAAATCTACTGAATTTTCTTGTAATCTTTAAATAATATTTACTTCTGGGCTAATTTCAATTCCAAATTTCTGCAAAACAGTCGCTTGCACGTATTTAGCCAGATTAATTAGTTCTTCGCCTGTTGCGTTACCATAATTTACCAATACCAATGCTTGTTTTGTATGCACGCCCGCATCGCCTTTACGGTAGCCTTTTAAACCAGCTTGTTCAATTAACCAGCCCGCCGGAACTTTTACGTGAGCATCGTTTACAGGATAATGTGGAATGTCAGCATTTTTCTCTAATAATGATTGATATAAGTTTTTATCGATTACCGGATTTTTAAAGAAACTTCCGCTGTTGCCAATTTCTTTTGGATTGGGTAATTTTGACTGACGGATTGCGATTACTGCATTGCTTACATCTTTAATTGTTGGGTTTGATACCTTCATAAGATCTAATTCCTGTTGAATGGCTCCGTAAGATGTATGTAAAATATGTGGTGCTTTTTTTAGTTTAAAAGTAACCGATGTGATAATGTATTTATCTTTCAGCTTGTTTTTAAAAACACTTTCACGGTAACCAAATTCGCAATCGGTATTTAGAAATGTTTCAGTTTGCAAGCTCTTTAAATTCAAAGCAGTTAAGCTGTGAAAAGTATCTTTAATTTCTACGCCGTAAGCACCAATGTTCTGAATAGGAGACGATCCTGCTTTCCCGGGAATCAACGATAAATTTTCCAATCCGCCTAAATTTTTGTCCACAGTATTTAAAACAAAATCGTGCCAAATTTCGCCTGCCTGTGCTTGTATCCAAACAAAATCATCGTCTTCATTCACAACTTCAATTCCTTTGGTATTTAAATGTAAAACCAGTGCGTCCACATCTTTTGTAAGCAGCATGTTGCTTCCGCCACTTAAAATAAATAAAGGTAACTTGTTATTGTTTTGTTGAATGACCTGTTTTAGCTGATCTACCGAAGTAATATCAACAAAAGCGGTAGCATTTACATCTATTCCAAAAGTATTGTAGTTTTTTAATGACTGATTGAATTGCATGGCTGAAAATTTGTACAAATAAACAAAAAATGGATTTGTGTTTAGTTAGATATTTTAAAAATTTCGTAATCTAAATTGGTTTGTTTAACAATCAATTCGGTTCGGTCTTCGTGCGTATCGGTTATAAACAACTGACCAAAAGTAGCGTTGTTCACCATTTGGATTATCTGCTGCACGCGATCGGCATCCAACTTATCAAAAATATCATCGAACAATAAAATGGGCAATACGCCGCTTTGTTTTTTAATAAAATCGAACTGTGCCAGTTTTAAGGCGATCAATAACGATTTTTGCTGACCTTGCGATCCGTATTTTTTAATAGGATGCCCGTTAATTTCAAACAGTAAATCGTCTTTATGAATTCCTACCGATGTATATTGCAGCACGCGGTCTTTCTGTAGAAAATCTGTAAAAAGATCCAACAAAGGTTTTTCATGCAGCTGACTTTCGTATTTAATTTCTACCGTTTCGCTGTTACCGGTAATCTGTTGGTGGTATTTTTGAAAGATCGGATTAAATTCTTCGATAAATTCATTTCGTTTTTTATGAATTTCAGTCCCTAAATTATGCAGCTGTTCGTTGTAAATGGTTAAGGTATCATTATCGAAAACTCGGTTTAAAGCAAAATATTTCAATAAAGCGTTACGTTGCTGTACTACTTTCTGGTATTGGATCAACTGCTGTAAATACGGAATGTTTTGTTGCGAAATCACTAAATCAATAAACTTTCTGCGGGTTTCACTTCCTTCCGAAATTAAATCCTGATCGCTCGGGGAAATCATTACTAAAGGAATCAAACCCACATGATCGGCAAACTTATCGTAAATTTTACCATTGCGTTTTAAAACTTTTTTTTGTCCTTTCTTTAAACTACACACAATTTGTTCACGCTTGTCGGCTTTATTAAAAACACCTTCAACCACAAAAAAATCTTCGTTATGTTTAATATTCTGCAAAGCAACCGGGTTAAAATAACTTTTGCCGAATGCCAGATAATAAATAGCATCGAGCAGGTTGGTTTTTCCTTGTCCGTTTTTTCCTACAAAACAGTTGATTTTCTTGGTGAAATGCAGTGTTTTTTCGGGAATATTTTTAAAATTAAGGATATGTATTTGCTCTAAATTCACAAAAGCAGTTTTATTTATTGAATTAAAAAGCAAATTTCTGAAAAATATCTAACAAATAGACTTTTAAATTTAGATAAAAATCCTATTTTTGCGCAGATTAAAATTATTACATCGTTATGGCAACATATAATAAAAGAGGTTATAAACCAGAAAAACCAGAGGTTGAAAAAGAAGAAAACGTACACCAAGCAGTATTAAACGATAAAAGTGATACGGCAGAGGTATTCAATTCTTTAGATTCGTCTGCAAATAAAATAGGCAATTGGTTTACATTAAACCAGTCAAAAGTATTTTATGCAATTGGCGCATTGGCTGTTGTTGCAGTTGGTTATTTGGGATATAAAAATTTTGTTATGGAACCAAATGAAGACGAAGCTGCAAACGAAATGTTTCAGGCACAACAATACTACGACCAAGCTATTAATGGCGAAGCAACAGATTCTTTATACAATTTAGCTTTAAACGGAGGTGAAGGTAAAATGGGCTTTTTAGGTATTACCGAAGAGTACAGCGGAACAAATGCAGCTAATTTGGCACATTATTACGCAGGAACATCATACCTTAACATGGGTAAATTTAAAGAAGCAATTACGCATTTAGAGCAGTTTAATTCTAAAGATTTATTTTTAAAAGCAATGTCGTTAGGTGCTATTGGTGATGCATTTGCTGAATTAAACCAACCAAACGAAGCTTTTGAATTTTACAAAAAAGCATCAGAACATACGCCAAACGATTTTTCTACGCCGCGTTATGCCTACAAAGCAGGCTTAATGGCTATTGAATTAGGTAAGAAAGACGAAGCTTTGAAATTGTTTACCAACATTAAAGACAATTACAAAAGCTCGGTAGAAGCTGCAAATATTGATGTTTATTTAGGAATGGCTCAATAATTATGGCTACAGCTAATAAAAATTTATCAGAATACAATAAAGCCGATTTAATTGATGCAACAGATTTAAAAATTGGTTTGGTTGTTTCGGAATGGAACGATAAAGTTACCAACGGTTTGTTTCAAGGCGCTTATGATGTATTGATTGATTGCGGAGCGAAACCTGAAAACATTGTACGTTGGAATGTTCCCGGAAGTTTTGAATTGATTTTTGGAAGCAAAAAAATGCACCAGTTAGAACAGTTTGATGCTGTTATTGCCATAGGTTGTGTGATAAAAGGGGAAACAAAGCATTTTGATTTTGTTTGCGAAGGCGTAACACAAGGCATTAAAGATTTAAACTTAATTTACGATGTGCCAACTATTTTCTGTGTACTAACAGACAACAACGAACAACAGTCGATCGACAGAAGTGGAGGAATTCACGGAAACAAGGGAACTGAAGCTGCGGTTGCCGCATTAAAAATGATCGCATTAAATAAATAATACTAAAGCTCTGAAAATTTTCGGGGCTTTTTTGTTTTCTAAATTTAAATAAGTATTTTCACAAAAAGAATCATATGAAAATATTTTATTTAGCTATTCTATTTATAATTACTTCAAGTCTATCGGCACAAAATAAATTTATAGAAAAGATAGAGAATCTTCTGCAAATCGAAGTAGCAGTTTTACAAGGAGACATTCCTGTACTTACCGCAAATAAAGATGATTTATTAGAAACATTTAATCATCATTTCCCACAGTCACAAAATAAGTTTGATGTAGCTGTTATTAAGCAGGAAAAGATTGCAGATATCAATTACTACTATTTACAAATGTCAAATTCAAAAGCAAATAGAAATGCAGTTGTAAAGTTAAAGGCATCAAATAATAAGTTGATGTTTGTTAAGGAAAGCGGATTGAGAGTGCTTATTTGTGAAGGTTATGAAGAATGTTATCCACGATTTAGAACAAACGAAGAAGGCGAAATGTATTTTACCTGTCGTGATATAGAAGCGTGCTTTACTAAAGAATATACAGATAAATATCCTTGCGAAACTACTAAAGGTGCAATTTTTTATTAGGTTAAGATTTTTAGGGCTTTTTTGTTTTCTTTAACTTTATGCAAAGGGCATTGGTAAGTGAATTTCCACATAAAATTGTATTTTTGTAAATCATTAAAAAAGTACAATAATACATGTCAAGCGTTATACGTTTATTGCCCGATCACGTTGCCAACCAAATTGCCGCCGGCGAAGTAGTGCAAAGACCCGCATCGGTAGTTAAAGAATTACTCGAAAATGCCGTAGATGCAGGTGCAACTGCTATTAAACTGGTAATTAAAGATGCAGGTAAAACATTGATTCAGGTAATTGACAACGGTAAAGGAATGAACGAAATTGATGCGCGTATGTGTTTTGAACGTCACGCAACATCAAAAATTTCTATAGCCGAAGATTTGTTTCAATTACAAACAAAAGGTTTCCGTGGCGAAGCATTGGCATCTATCGCCGCAATTGCGCATGTAGAATTAAAATCTAAAGAACATACCGCCGAATTAGGTACACATGTAATTATTGAAGGCAGTAAAATCACATCGCAAGAAATTGTTGTGGCTCCAAGCGGCACATCGTTTTCGGTTAAAAACCTGTTTTTTAATATTCCAGCCCGAAGAAATTTCTTAAAATCAGATCAGGTAGAGTTACGCCATGTGGTTGATGAGTTCGAGCGTGTGGCATTGGCACATCACAACGTTCAGTTTACGTTTATAAACAACGGTAGCGAACTATTTAATCTGCCTGCTTCGAACATCCGTCAGCGTATAGTGAATGTTTTTGGTGGTAAAACAAACGAAAAGTTAGTTCCTGTTCAAGAATCGACCGAAATTTTAGAAATTCATGGTTTTGTTGCAAAGCCCGAATTTGCTAAAAAGAGCAGGGGAGAGCAGTTTTTCTTTGTGAACGATCGCTTTATAAAAAGTGGTTACCTGCATCATGCCGTTACAGCTGCTTTTGAAGGTTTGCTGAAAGACGGTACACACCCAAGTTATTTTCTGTACTTAACTTTGCCGGCAAACAGCATTGATATTAACATACATCCTACAAAAACCGAAATTAAGTTTGACGATGAACAGGCGCTGTATGCCATTTTACGAGCAACAATCAAGCATAGTTTAGGGCAGTTTAACGTAGCTCCTGTATTAGATTTTCAAAAAGATGGAGATTTAGATGTTCCGTATAGTTACGAAGGAACTAAATCAATTGAGCCGACTGTAGAAGTAGATGCATTTTTCAATCCGTTTGATAGTATGAAAACAAGTGTCGGTTTGGCAAATCAGATAGGATCTAATATTCTGCGAGGCGATTTCAATCCTTTTGAAACAGTAAAAGCTAAAACTAGTTCTTTTTCGGGTGGATCACATAGTTCTTATCCTGAAAAAAAGCATAAATCGGGCGGTTGGGAAACTTTGTACGAAGGTATTTCAGATGCAAAAGAAATCATTTTAACATCGGGCGGTCATCAGTTTGATGAAGAAGTAATGACTGGATCTTTGTTCGATGACGATACTTCGCAACCAACCAATCACCAGCAATCGTATCAGGTTCAAAAAAAATACATCATCAGTCCTATAAAATCGGGTATGATTATTATAGACCAACGCAGAGCACATCAGCGCATTCTGTACGAACATTACGTGCAATCGTTTACGGTTAAACAAAATGCAAGTCAGCAATTGCTTTTTCCGTTATCTTTGTATTATACGGTGTACGAAATGGAACTGTTGCGAGGTATTGAAAAAGAACTGATTCAGATGGGATTTTTGTTTGATGAAATTTCGAACGAAAAAATAATAATTTCGGGTATTCCGGTTTCTATCACCGAAAGTGAAGTTTCTATTGTGTTAGAAGATTTGTTAAACGATCTGCAAGACGATACGCCAAATAACGTAGATGTTTTGCACGACCGTATTGCGAAATCACTGGCGCAGAGTTTGGCAGTAAAAACCGGAACGTATTTAACCGATAAAGAACAAGAAAATATTGTAAACAGTTTGTTTGGATGTAAAGATCCGCAAACATCGCCCTTTGGCAAAACTACTTTTATTACCATGAAGGTAGAAGATATTGATAAAAAATTTATGTAATGAACCAGATTACACCTGTAGTAAAACAATTGTTAATTGTAAATATTATTTTGTTTGTAGGTACTTTTTTTGTGCCCGTTTTAAAGGATTATTTACCATTGTATTATTTTGAAAATCCTGCTTTTCAAATATGGCAGCCAATAACACATATGTTCATGCACGGCGATGTAATGCACATTTTGTTTAATATGTTTGCTTTATATTCTTTCGGAAGTATTTTAGAACAGATTTGGGGCGGAAAAAAATTCTTGATTTTTTATATTTTGTGCGGTTTGGGTGCGGCTGTTTTACATACGGCTGTTAATTTTTGGCAAATTCATGATGTAATAAGTACCTTGAATTTAAATGGATTTTCTAACGAATCAATATATAAGCTGCTTAATGAAACAATGATTGATACGCGTTGGCAACAGTTTGTTTCGGCAGATAAAATTCAAAATATGGGATCTGGTTATTTATCTGTGGCTTTAGGTGCTTCGGGAGCAATTTACGGTTTGTTGGTTGCTTTTGCATTTATGTTTCCAAATGCAGGTTTGTCTTTACTGTTTATTCCTGTGCCGGTTAAAGCTAAATACTTTGTTCCTGGAATTTTAGTGTTAGATTTAGTATTAGGTTTTGGCGGATCGTCTATTTTTGGCGGTGGCGGAACAGGTATTGCTCATTTTGCGCACATTGGTGGCGCTGTAGTAGGCTTTTTGTTAATGTGGTTTTGGAAGAAAAAACAGTTCGATCAGTTCCGTTGGGATAAATAAAATACTATGCAAAAGTTCGATATTAAAAATACAACTGCAGAAATTAAATTAATTGTTGTTATCACTGCCATAAGTTTATTGGTAATGCTTTTACGTGTTTCTAATGTAGAATGGTATCGAATGATATTAGAACAACTGGCATTATTTAGCGATTTTAATATTTTTAATTACCGTATTTGGCAGTTTGTTACCTATAGTTTTTTGCATGCCGATATTATGCATTTGCTGTTTAATATGCTAATGCTGTATTTTTTTAGTCAGTTGTTTTTTACGTTTTTTAATTCAAAACAACTATTAAAAGCCTATTTTTTAGGAGGTATCGCTGCCGGATTTTTCTATTTTTTGGTTGCAAATATATTTGGTTTGCAAAGTTTTGTGGTTGGCGCATCGGGTGCTGTAATGGCTGTTTTTTTTACGGTTGTTGGATATAATCCGCGAATGCGCGTGCAACTGATTATTTTTGGAAACATAGCAATATATTACATAGCCATTGCGTTTTTATGTTTTGATTTATTGCAGTTGTTTTTTGATAATGCCGGCGGACATTTAGCACATATTGGTGGTAGCATATTTGGTTTTTGTTACGGAAAATATTTGGGAGGATTCATCATAAATAGTTCCAAAAAAAGTAAAGTAAAAACCAATTTGCGAACGGTTCATAATAAAAATAATCAAACCAAAAATAATTCGGCCGATAATAGCATCCAAAAGCAAATAGATGTTATATTAGATAAAATTAGTAAATCGGGGTACGATAGTTTAACCCAAGAAGAAAAAGAATTTTTGTTTAAGCAGAAATAACCTATGAAAAAATTAGCGTGGTTTAATAAAATAGCCTTTTTTTTAAATATAATGTTGGTAGTGCTAACATTATTGGGCTACTTATTGCCGTCTATGGCGCCAAAGCTATTCCCATTTTTATCGGTACTAACACTTATTCTGCCCACACTTTTAATGCTTAATCTGGTTTTTGTAGTATATTGGGCAGTGCAGTTAAAAAGACAGGTATTTTTATCAATTGTCGTTTTTTTAATAGGATATACTTTTTTTACAAAATTCTACAAGTTTACTTCAAGAAATGATGAGGTTATAGAATCAGATTTTACTGTTTTAAGTTATAATGTTCGCTTATTTAATCTTTTTAATTGGATGCCGAACGAAAATGTGCCCGAAAATATCAAGCGCTTTATCGAAGAACAAAATCCGGATATTATCTGTTTTCAAGAATATTCTAAATCGGCAGATTATGAGTTAGACGATTATAAGTTCCGACATATTATTATGCACGGAAATAAAATAAAAACGGGGCAGGCTATTTTTTCTAAATTTAGAATTATTGATGAAGGCGAGATCGCTTTGCCAAATTCTGATAATAATGTGGTTTATGCCGATATCGTAAAAAATAAAGATACCATTCGCGTGTACAGCATTCATTTACAATCGGTAAACATTAGTCCGGATATTAATGAGATCGATGAAAGTAAATCGAAACGAATTTTTAACCGTTTAAGCGAAGCGTTTAAAGTACAGCAGCTGCAGTCGGAATTAATTCAGGCACATATGCAAGATTTTAAAGGACATAAGATTATTTGCGGCGATATGAACAACACGGTTTTTTCGTATGTGTACAAAAATATTATTGGCAATATGAACGATGCCTTTGTAGAAGCAGGTAGCGGTTTCGGACAAACATATAACTACAAATATTACCCTGCACGTATTGATTATATTTTGGTTGATGAGGTTTTCGCTGTAAAAGAATTTAAAACCTTTAAAGAATTTAAAAATTCAGATCACTTTCCAATAATGGCTCGCTTGAATTTTAATATTGAAAAGAAGAAATAAAAAAAGCTGCCTTAAAAGACAGCTTTAATAGTACTTATTTTTTTAAGTATAAATATATTTCCATTCCATCAGGAAGTTCCTCCCCATCTCCGGATATCATCTTTATTTTTAAATCAGTTGCATTAATTGAGATAACTTCAGTAACAAGGGTGTATCCATCTTCACTGTCAACTAAAGTAACTTGTTTGTTTTCTTTATTGTAAGCCCAAGTACCATCATAGTTGTAAGTAGAACAATTGTCTTCTTCATCGTGATAAACTTCGTCTTTAACACCACCAGCTTTTAATTCATAATAATCGTAATCGCAAGAACCTGGTTTTAAATCTTCTGTTTGTGTTTGTCCGCTCATTATATACTCTGCTTTCACTAAATTCCATTTAGCTGTTAAAAGTGTCTGAGTGTCTTGTGGTTGTTCTGTTTGTGGTTTGTCATCATCTCCACAACTAACTAATGTTAACGAAAGTAAAGCAGAAAGAGCTACTAATTTTTTCATAAGTAAATAATATTAAATTTTCAGCAAAGATAGTTTTATTACTGAATAAAACAAAAAGAATTATATTTTATAACGCTATTAGTTTATTTTTAAATAAATATTTTTTGAGAAAATTTAATAAAATCGTTAAATACAAAATGTTAACTGATTGTTTGTTCTGTATGTAAACAAAAAGGAGATTTCAATCTGAAATCTCCTTTTTATTTTATTAAAGTTTGTTTTTTTAAATAATCTACTGCGTGTCTGCCTTCGTTAAAAAGTAAATCTAAAATGCTTAAATTATTTAAAAAACCGTGTTTGTCGTTAAAAACCTGTACATAACTTTCAAAAACATTTTCGTCTTTTTTTCCGTTTGCCAAATATCTTAAATCGGTTTGAGAAGGTTCTTTAAAATATTCGTCGGTTTTGGTATACGGAATTTTAATTCCTAAACAATCGGTTACAATTTCATGAATTTCCAAATTCAAATCCATTAAAAAAGAATGCTTCTTTTCGAAAATCGGACGAATATCATCTTCAAAAAATTCAAAATAAGGCGATGTTCTATAAGCTGCTTCTAACGATTTAAAATGTTGTTTTTGCCAGTTAAAATTATTTTCAATCTTTATGTCGCGGTATTTTTGGTGTAAGTCTTGTTTACTATGCTTAACCGGTATGTTTAACAACTGCAAACCGTTTGCACTGTAAATGTACATACGGTTGCGGTTTGTTTGTTTTTGGAAATTATCGTCTGCCTCAAATACCACAGCATCTGCTTGAAGCATTGCTACAAAATGACTGACCGATGGAAAATAAGTAGGGTGTATTAAAATACTCATTAATAATTATATTTTTTTGCTTTGCGTTTTTTTACAAAACTGTAAATTCCCCAACCAACTAAAGCTACAACAAAATAAATAAAGAAACTATGTGGTTTGCCTGTACCGTGAACGGTTGTAAACAAACGCTCCCAACGAATTTTATCAAATAATTTACCCATTGGAACGTTAGGATCCATACTCATCCAGATGAAAACAGGTTTTCCTACAATATGATCTGCAGGAACAAAGCCCCAATAGCGGCTGTCTTCTGAATTATGACGGTTGTCTCCCATCATATAGTAATAATCTTGTTGAATGGTATAGGTTGTTGCAGGTTGATCGTTAATGAAAATCGATCCGTTTTTAACTTCCAACTTATTGTGTTCGTAATCGGTAATAATCGCTTTGTAAAAAGGCAAGTTTTCGGTTGTTAGCTGAACCACTTCTCCTTTTGCCGGAATATGTATCGGACCTAAATTATCACCTGTCCATAGTTCGTTGTTATGAGGAAATATAGCCGGTTTATTACTCATTGGGTGATATTCCGCTTCATTCTTTACAACTTTCTTAACATCAATTACAGATGAAAGTTGTTTTAAACGTTGAGCGCCATCTTCTGTTAAAGCAAATATTCTATAAGTGTTTGCTGGTGTTGTAAGTTGAACTGCACCATCGGTTACATTTAAATCTTTTACTAAAAAATTAACGTCTAAAGGAGTACCGTTTGTTGTAACATCGTAAGAATACTGAATTTTTGCACGATCGCCTAAATTTAATACTTTATTGTTAATGTAAACAACACCATCTTTAACTTGCAAATCATCACCTGGCAAACCTACGGTTCTTTTTACATAGTTCGATTTTTTATCAAGAGGTTTGTCTGCTCTTCTTCCAGAACGGTCAAAAAACATATAAACGGTATCAACAGGCCAGTTAAAAACCATAATGTCGTTGTGTTCTGGTTTTTCAAAACCAGGTAAACGCATTTCAGGTATCTGTGGAAATTTACTGTACGATTTTACTTTGGCAACTGGAATGGTATCATGCACCATTGGAAAAGCAATGGCTGTTTGCGGTACGCGTGCACCATAATTTACTTTACTTACAAAAAGGAAATCGCCTACCAACAAGGTTTTTTCTAATGATGATGTTGGTATAGTAAACGGCTGTATAAAAAACGTATGAATAATAGTTGCAACCACAACGGCAAACAGTATAGAACTTACGGTTTCGCCCGCTTCGGTTTTTGGTTTTATGCTTC
>JBEBXO010000035.1:0-26491 GCA_040391585.1 Paenimyroides ummariense
ATGTTCTGGCACGCTAACAATTCTAACGGTTTTCATAAACGGTTGCAATTTAAAAATTAAGTAAATGTACTATTTTAATTTGTTATTTAACATAGTTATCAATGTTTGATATTTCGATAATTCAACCATTTCTTCATTACTGGTGGTATGATCAGTAAGATCATTGATTAATTCTTGAGCACTGTCAATTTTTTTCTTTGCAAGTAACGGCTGTTTGTTTGCAATGGCATCGATAACTTCTTGTATAAGTTGATGTAAAATGGTTAATTTCAAATTAAGTTAATTTTATTCTTACAAAAATAAGCTTTCTGTATAGTTTATGTATATTTGATCATCAAAATTAATCGTTAAAAATGGCAAAAAAAATATCGAGTTTAGAAGATTTAGGAGGATTTGTTTTTTCTACCAACAAAGATTTTGAATTTAATCACGATCAAGATAACGAAGAAACATTAAATCCTAATCAACAGCATTTAGAAGCGCATTTAGACAAAAAAAATCGTGGTGGAAAAGTAGCTACGGTTATTAAAGGTTTTGTTGGATCTGCCGATGATTTAAAAACCTTGGCTAAAGATTTAAAAACCTTGTGTGGAGTTGGCGGAAGTGCGAAAGATGGTGAAATTATCATTCAAGGAAATTTTCGCGATAAAATAATGGATTACCTTAAAAATAAAGGATATAAAGTAAAAAGAGTAGGAGGCTGATATGGAAAAAATTAAAGATTCTGAATTAATATTAAATCCCGATGGTAGTGTGTACCATTTAAATTTAAAACCCGAAAATATTGCCAACGATATTATTTTTGTGGGCGATCAAGATAGGGTAGAAGCTATTACAAAATATTTCGATTCGGTTGAATTTTCAACTCAAAAACGTGAATTTAAAACACAAACAGGTATTTATAAAGGTAAACGACTAACCGTAATTTCAACAGGAATTGGTCCGGATAATATTGATATTGTTTTAAACGAATTAGATGCTTTGGTAAATATCGATTTTGCTACAAAAACGGTTAAACCAAACTTAACTAGTTTAAACATTGTTCGTGTTGGAACATCTGGTTCCTTGCAAGAAAATATCCCTGTCGATTCTTTGTTAATGTCGGCATTTGCCATTGGTACCGATAATATGTTGCGCAGTTACAGTTTGCAAGATGTGACTAATGAAGCAATAGAAAAAGCGTTTGTTAGCCATACCAATTGGGATCTTTCTAAAGGTTTGCCTTATGTAATTGCTGCCGATAATGATTTGGTTAAAAAGTTTAAATCTGATACGATTTTTGAAGGAATTACCGTTACAGCCGGTGGATTTTACGGTGCACAAGGCAGAATTTTGCGTTTACAGTTGAACGATGAATTGTTAAACGATAAAATAGATTCGTTTGAATTTCAGGGAATAAAAGCGACTAATTTAGAAATGGAAACAGCAGCAATTTACGGCTTGTCAAAATTATTAGGTCACAAAGCGTTGTCGTTAAACGCCATTGTTGCTAACCGTAAAAACGGAACTTTTAGCGTTGATCCCTACAAAACAATCGATGAATTAATCGTTTTTACATTAAATAAAATTATTGAATAGTTTTTTTTTACTAAATCTTATTTTTTAAATAAAAATTATTTCTTAAAATTTTGACTAATTATTTAAAAATACGTGTAAAAATTAAAATGTTTATTAATTAAGGTTTTGTTGTTTGTGTATTTGTTAACTTTGTAATGCTATACAACAATAGTTTTATTATGGACAGAATATTATATTCACATTACAACGATAAAGTAATGACTGCCGATAAAGCCGCATTGCTAATTGAAAATAACAACGTAGTTGGCGCAAGTGGTTTTACAAAGGCGGGCGACAGTAAATCGGTTTTACCTGCTTTTGCAAAACGCGCTGCAAATGAAGATGTTGCCATTACGTTGATTACCGGAGCATCGTTAGGTTATACCACTGATGCCGATTTAGCAGAAAACAATGCTTTATTACGCAGAATGCCTTTTATGGCAGATCCGGCATTGAGAAAATCAATCAATGATTATCGTTTAAAATATATCGATCAACATTTAAGTGAAACAGTAGAACAGTTAATCTGCGGACATATTGCACCAATTGAAGTGGCTATTATAGAAGCTTCGTTAATCGATGAAAACGGAAACATTATTCCCACAACTTCCATAGGAAATTCGGCTTTTTTTGCTACACAGGCAAAGAAAATCATTATAGAAATCAACACAAAAATTCCGTTGTCATTTAAAGGAGTTCACGATTGTGTGGTTCCAAATTCGTATCCAGATCGCGAAGTTATCAATATTCAAAATATAACTGATAGAATAGGCGAAACCTTTATTAAAATTGATCCTGAAAAAGTAATTGCTATTGTTTATACCGATATTACCGATCAGCCTGCCGTTATTGCAGAACCCGATGTGAAAACGACCGCTATTTCAAATCATTTGTTGAATTTTTTTGAAAGCGAAGTTAAAAAAGGAAAGCTTACCTATAGTTTACTGCCTTTGCAGGCGGGAATTGGTAAAGTGGCAAATTCGGTATTAATGGGTTTTAAAAATTCTAATTTTAAGAATTTAACCATGTATTCAGAAGTTTTACAAGATTCTACTTTTGAATTGATCGATTCTGGAAATCTTGATTTTGCTTCTGGATCATCTATTACCGTTTCCGAAGGTTGTTATAACAGATTAATTGCAAATTTTGATAATTATAAAGATAAATTAGTGTTGCGTCCACAAAATATTTCGAACGCTCCAGAGGTTGTCCGCAGATTGGGAATTATTGGAATTAATACAGCCATTGAATTTGATATTTACGGCAACGTAAATTCTACACATATTTCGGGCAGTAAAATGATGAACGGAATTGGTGGTTCGGGCGATTTTGCTCGGAATGCCTATTTAAGCATATTTGTTTGCCAATCGGCATCTAAAGAAAACAATATTTCGCATGTGGTACCAATGGTTACGCATCACGACCATACCGAACATGATGTGGATATTTTAGTTACCGATCAAGGTTTGGCAGATTTAAGAGGACTGGCTCCGCGCGAACGAGCCGAAGTGATTATTGAAAACTGTGTACACCCTGATTTTAAAGAAGAAATTCGTGATTATTTTACAAGAGCCTGCGAACAAACCGGCGGACAAACACCTCATATTTTAGAGGAAACATTTAAATTTCACACCCGTTTAAAACAAACAGGAAGTATGAAAAACCAAAAAACACTTGCTTAAGCAAGTGTTTTTTTTGTTATTCATCTTCTGCGAATCGAGTGATTTCTCTTTCGTAAAATTCACCAGCCAGATCAATTAAACGATCCATTTCTTCTTTTAATTCTACTTCTTCAGATTCGTCTAATTCTTCTAAAAATTCAATATCTTCTGTTTCTAAATCAATAATAAAACGCGGATATTCTAAATGTATCACAAATAAATTATCAGGAAAATCGGTGTTATCGGCTAAAACAAATTTTGGTAAATCCATTATTTAAATTTTAATGTTGTTGTTTCTATATTTTTTTGACATATAATGAAAGCGAAGATACGAAAAAATTGCTGCAACGGTTAAACTTCCTAATAATCCGTACCAAATACCTTCGGCTTTTAACGGGGTGTACAATGCCAGATAAATACACAGCGGAAAGCCTACTACCCAATACGATATAAAGGTGATAATCATTGGTAAATTTACATCTTGAAGTCCACGCAAAGCACCTAATGCTGTTACCTGAATACCGTCGGATATTTGAAAAATAGCTGCAATCAACAATAATTTTCCGGCAATTTCTATAACTTCCTGATTCATTAATGACTGGTTGGCATCGTTAGTATCTAAAAAAAGCATCGGTATATAATTATGAAAAATAACAAAAAACAATGCAAATCCGCAATAAAGAATAAAGGTCATTAACATGATTGATTTTGCTACGGTTTCCATTTTAGCATAATCTTTTAATCCTTTTTGGTTACCCACGCGTATCATTGCAGCTACACTTAAGCCCGATGCAAACATAAAGGTCATTGATGCCATTGAAAGCGCAATTTGGTTGGCAGCCTGTGCTTCGGTTCCCAACATTCCTGAAATCCATACAGCTCCTGTAAATAAAGCGACTTCAAACAACGACTGCATTGATGAAGGAATACCAATACTAGCAATGTATTTAGATGTTTTTATATTGATTTCTTTTAACGATATTTTTTCGAGATAAGGTTTAAAAATATCTAACCTATACATTATCACAACAAAATATGCAAGCATTACTATACGTGAAATTAAAGTTCCGTAGGCAGCACCCATCATACCCATTTCGGGGAAAATCCACACACCGTAAATCAATAAGTAATTAAAAACTACATTCACAATATTTGCAATAATGGTAGCATACATAGAATATTTTGTTTGTGATTTTCCGTCGGCAAACTGCTTAAAACCCTGATAAACAACTAACGGCACCAAAGAAAGTGCTACCACATCTAAAAAAGGTTTTGCCATTTGGGTAACATCGGCAGGTTGGTTCATTAAATCGATAAAAGGCTTTAAAAAGAATAATAATGCAAACAATATCAAGCCTAAAAGTGTACACAAAAAAACACCGTTTACAAAAACATTTCGTCCTTTAACTGTATCATTTTCAGCGTCTGAAGCAGCTACTAACGGAGTTATAGCGGTAGAAAAACCCACACCCACAGATAATGCAATAAAAATGAAACTATTGGCAAGCGATGCCGCAGCAAGTTCTGTTGCGCCAATTTTTCCAACCATAATGTTATCTACAATTCCAACTACTGTATGCCCCAGCATAGCTAGTATAATCGGGTACGCAAGTTTAAAATTGTAACCAAATTCTTGTGTATATTTTTTTAAATCCATTCATTTTTTTTGCAAAGATATTTAGTATTGGCATAACACTTGAATAGATTATAGAAAAAGATAGAAATTATGAAAAAGATTTTTTATACCGCTGTTGCAACTTTATTTATAGGTTCGACAGCATTTAGTCAAACAGAATATAATAAGGGATTTAGATTAGGATTAGGTTTAAACGGAGGTTTTCCTACCGATGGTGACTACGATGGAAGCGTTGGTATTGATGCCCGTTTACAATACGATTTTACAAAAAAAACATCGATTACCTTAACATCAGGATATACCCATTTGTTTGCAGAGCCTGAAGAAGTTGGTTTTGTACCTGCAAAATTAGGTTTTAAATACTTTTTAGGAAATCAGTTTTATGCAATGGGCGAAGCCGGTGCCGCCTTTGGAGTAAATGGTAACATTGATAATTCTTTAATTGTAGCTCCCGTTTTTGGTTTTGCCAATAAATATTTAGATGCAAGTGTGCGTTATGAATATTACAGCGAGTACGAAACCGATCAAATTGCACTTCGTTTGGCTTATGGTTTTAGTTTAAAGAAGAAAAAGTAGTATATTTGAAATAAAAATCAAATGAAGAAATATTTAACTACAGCTTTTTTGGTACTATTCAGTTTTGTAATGGTTTCATGTAATTGTACGAAAAGTTCGTTCAACACACAAAAAGCAACATCGCAGGAAATAATGACTAATTTAAACAATACTTCTTGGTCTTTAAAAAGATTAGATATTGATAATAGAGATTTTGTTCCAACAGATGAACAAAAAGAATTAACGCTTTCTTTTCACGACTCACATTACAGTTCTAGCGACGGTTGTAATGGTCAAGGTGGTGATTTTGAAGTAGAAAACAACAAAATTAGTTTTACCAAAGGAATGTCGACCATGCGTTATTGCGGCGATGAAATGAAACATTTAATTTATAGTGTTCCGTTTGGTTCTGTAAAATCTATGGAAATTAAAAAAGATCAATTACAATTATTAGATTCGGATAAAAAAGTAATCGCAACGTATATTAAAAAGAAATAATATAGTTCTTTTAATGTTTAAAGGAGTTTGGTTTTCACACTAAACTCCTTTTTTATGTTATGTACCCCAAGGTAAATAAAATACATATATTTTTCATTAACTTTACGGTTGTTCAAAATCAAAATACACTTTTTTATAAATTAAAATTTATGTTTGAAAATACTTTAGTTGAACTTGATGAAATACCAAAATATCAGGAAATTACTTATTCAAGTCTGCATAACAATTACAAGAAAATAGTAGTACTTAATTCGCTTTTTACCTTTTTAATTGGAAGTGCAATTTGCATTACATTGTTCTTTTTAATCGATGAAATCGAGAAACTGTATGCAATTATTCCTATTCTTATAATCAGTATTTTGTTGGCTTTATTTCCCTTATTATCGTACAAAAAAAAGAAATATGCTTTTCGTAAACACGATGTACTTTTTAAACAAGGATTAATTTTTAAAGCAACCCATATTTCGCCTTACATTCGTTTACAGCATGTGGTTATAAAACAAGGTTGGTATGCTAAAAAGTTGGGTTTGGCTACTTTGGTAATGTACACCGCCGCCAATAATTATTCTGATATTGCTATTCCTGGACTTACTTTAGAAGATGCCGAAAGATGGAAAAGTTTTTTAATGAACCGCATTCAAGAGCTAAACAATGAGTCAGAAAATCAATTATAACTTTTCGTTACCCAATAAACTCGATAAAAAAGCACTTTTTTTGGTTTTAGGTACTGCATTCTACACTGTAGCTCGTGCTGCGTGGCCCATAATTGCCATAATGTTTGTTAAAAGAGAGTTTAAAAGTTGGTATTTTTTTGCGGTTATTGGCTCTATTGTACTATTAACGTTTGCAATAAAACTTATTAATTACTTTTATTTTTCGTATCAGGTTGTTGGCGATGAACTAATTATTAAAAAAGGATGGTTAAATAAATCTACAACTGTTGTTAAGCTCGATAAAATACATGAAGTAAATCTTAATCAGAAATTTACACACAAAATAATAGGTCTTTATCTGGTTAACATTGATACTGCCGGAAGCGCATCTACCGAAATTGAAATTAATGGTATCGATTTTCAAAAAGCTTTGGCATTGAAAGATGTGCTAACTAGTTCTGTTGAAACAAATCAAGAATCAACAACCATTTTATCAGCAGAAAAGGATGAACTGATAATTGAAAATCAATCAACCAATAAAATAAAAATCAGTTTAAGCAGTTTAATTAAAATTGGTCTTACCCGAAATTATCTGCAGACATTTGGTTTATTAATAGCGTTTTCGTTTCAAATAATTGATCAGTTGCAAGACTTTTTTTATGAAGATGATGTTTCTGTGTACGATGATATTTTTCAGGCTTCTTATCAGAATTATTTAGGTTTGATATGTGTTGCTATCTTTTTTGGATTGATTGCTTTCGTTGTTATATTTAATTTGGCAAGAACGTTGTTAACCTATTACAATTATCAGATTCATTTAAAAGATAAACATCTAACAGCTTCATACGGATTAACAGATTCACATATAATTTCGGTTCCTGCAAACAAAGTTCAAATGTTTCAGTTTCAGCAGAACTATTTTCAAAAGCTGATGAATTTGTTCGAAATAAAAATCAAACAAGTAGAATCTAACGAAGATAATAAAAAGAAAAAAGGTTTAATTATTCCTGGAGCTAACTTTTTGGAATTAAATACGTTGTTTAATGTTATTTTCGATAATGATTTAACCGAATTAAACAATGGTGCAAAGCCTCATATTAGAGTTTTATTTATAAGAATTATATTACTTTGTGTGCCTGCATTTGTAAGTTTGCTTATCCTTTATTTTACCGATTCATTATTTTTTAGCTGGATTGTTCTGCTTGTTTTTATTTTGTGTTGTTTGTTAATTTACAGAGGATATAAAATTGAAAAAATGATTTTTAAAGAAGATTTTATCATTATTAAAAAGGGTATTTGGGATTTAACAACAACATATCTGCCAATTGATAAAATTCAAAAAGTTTCTATTTCTCAAAGTTATTTTCAAGAGAAAAATCAAATAGGTTCGCTAAATTTGTACACTGCTGCTGGCATTGTTACTTTGTATTATTACGATTTTAATATGTTGCAGCTTTTAGTTAACGAAATTCTTTATAAAATAGAAAAAAATAAACATTCATGGATGTAATACGTTCGCACGAACAAACAGTTTTTGTACAAACATCGAACATATATTTTAAAAAATGGGAGGTGCAAAACCCACGAAATACAATTGTTTTACTGCACGATTCGTTAGGTTGTACGGTTTTATGGCGCGAATGGCCCGAAGAATTAGCAAAGCAATTAAACTGCAATGTAATTTCTTATGATCGTCGTGGGTATGGAAAATCTGATAATTATACCGTTAAAAGACCTATTGATTATTTAGAGCAGGAAGCTGGTATTTTAAAGGATCTTTTAAACTATTGGCAGATAGAAAAACCTATATTGTTCGGATTTTCAGACGGAGCTTCCGTTGCAACTATATTTGCAGGTATGTTTCCAAAAAACATTGAATTACTGATTATTGAAGGTGTACATGTGCTTATTGAAGCCGAAACCTTAAAAGGAATCGTAGAAGCCGAAAACATTTTGCAAACAACACAAATTGCAAAAGCATTGCAAAAATACCATGGCGACAAGGTGTACGATTTGTATTATGCCTGGACAAAAACTTGGTTGTCTAAAGAACATCAATCGTGGAATATAGAACATTTTATTCCTAATATTATTGTTCCAACATTAGTTATACAAGGCGAATTTGATGAATTTGGCTCAATGAAACAGGTAGATGCCTTTGATAAATCGTCTGGTATTGTCCAAAAATTAATTGTAGCTAATGCAAAACACACAGCTCACAAAGAACAAAAATCATTGGTTTTTTCAACAATTACTCAATTTATAAATACACATCTCCATGAAAAAATGGATTAAAGCCGCACGTTTGCGTACCTTACCGTTATCTGTTTCGGGTATTATTTTAGGTAGTGCCTGTGCGTATCATTCAGTTATACCAAACATAAATTTTTGGTTAATTTTTGGCTTATGCCTGCTAACAACCTTATTTTTTCAGGTACTTTCTAATTACGCTAATGATTATGGCGATGCTGTTAAAGGAACCGATAACGAAAATAGGGTAGGACCACAGCGTGCTATTCAAAGTGGCGAAATTACAAAAAGCCAAATGCAGAGAGCTATTATTATTACTGCCGTTTTGGGTATGCTATCGTCTGCATTCGTAATTTATTTTTCGTTTGGTAAAGAAAATTTTATACAAGCGGTTATTTATTTGTTGTTGGCTGTTGCTTGTATTGGCGCTGCAATAAAATATACGGTTGGAGCTTCGGCTTACGGATACCGTGGGTTAGGCGATGTTTTTGTATTTCTTTTTTTCGGTTTGGTAAGCACGTTAGGTAGTTATTATTTATACACCCATTCTTTTCATTTGCTTGTATTTTTTCCGGCAATTGCTGTTGGTTTGTTAAGCACAGCCGTATTAAATATGAACAATATGCGTGATATTGAAAACGATGCGGTTATGAATAAAAATACGTTGGTGGTTAAAATGGGTTATAAAAACGCAAAAATGTATCACTTTTTTCTTATTGTAGCAGCCCTTGTTTTGTTTAATATTTATGCCGCCGAAGGTTTTTCAAAATGGTATCAGTTTACGTATATTTTGACTTTTATTCCTTTATTTATAAACTTGCAGGTTGTTTCAAAAACAAAAAATCCACGTAATTTAGATCCTGAATTAAAACGCATATCATTAAGCACATTTTTTATATCTTTATTATTCTCAATTGCTATCATTATAAATTAAATTATGAAAATAACGTATTACGGACACGCTTCTTTAGGACTTGAAATTAACGGTACAAGCATTATTGTTGATCCTTTTATTTCGGTCAACGAATTGGCTAAACATATTGATTTAAACACTTTAAAAGCAGATTATATTTTAATTACACATGCCCACGGCGATCATATTTTAGATGTGGAAACAATTGCTACTAATACAGGTGCAACCATTGTTTCAAATGCCGAAATTGCGGGTTATTACGAAGCAAAAGGCTTTAAAACACACCCTATGAACCACGGCGGATCATGGATGTTTAATTTTGGTAAAGTAAAATATGTAAACGCTATTCATTCAAGTAGTTTTCCCGACGGAACTTATGGTGGGCAACCAGGTGGTTTTGTGATAGAAGCCAATAATAAAAATGTTTACATTGCCGGTGATACTGCTTTAACATACGATATGAAATTGATTTCGGTTAGAAATCCTTTAGATTTGGCTATTTTACCAATTGGCGATAATTTTACAATGGATGTTGATGATGCTACAATTGCCGCAGAATTTTTAGATGTTACAACCGTTTTAGGTTATCATTACGATACGTTTGGATACATTAAAATTGATCATGAAGTAGCAAAACAAAAATTTACCAATAAACATAAAGAATTGATTTTATTGCCTGTGGGTAATTCAATGGAAATATAAAATAAGCCCTGAAATTTTCAGGGCATTTTTTTGAAAACTATTAAAATAATTTCAATGAAAGCAACATTTAAAAAATACATATTAAACTTTAAACAACCCTCTGGAACATCAAGAGGTGTATTACATACTAAAGAAACATTCTTTTTAATTATCGAAGAAAACAATAAAAAAGGAATAGGCGAGTGTGGTTTGTTTAGGGGATTAAGTTATGATGACCGATTGGATTATTCAGACAAACTGCAATGGGTGTGTGATAATATTCATTTAGGGGCTGACGCACTTTGGAATGAATTAAGAGAATGGCCATCCATTCAATTTGGAGTAGAACAAGCATTTCTATCCTTACAAAGTAATAATCCTTTTGTTTTATTTCCAAGTAGATTTACAGAAAGTACAAAAGCGATACCTATTAACGGATTAGTTTGGATGGGATCGCCCGAGTATATGAAGCAACAAATTACTGATAAGATAAAAAGTGGATTTCATTGTATTAAGATAAAAATAGGCGCCATTGATTTTAATGAAGAATTGAAGTTAATCGCAGGAATTAGACAGGAATTTTCATCTGAACTGATTGAAATTAGGGTAGATGCTAACGGCGGTTTTAGTTGTATTGATGCTTTAGGTAAAATAAATCAATTATCTGAATTTAAAATACATAGCATTGAACAGCCTATTAAACAAAAACAGTATGACAGTATGGCAGAGCTATGTATTACAACCAAAATTCCTATTGCATTAGACGAGGAGCTTATTGGCGTTACAAAATTACAGGATAAAGAAAATCTATTGCTAAAAATTAAGCCGCAATACATTATTTTAAAGCCAAGTTTGGTCGGTGGTTTTAAAGGTTCGTTAGAGTGGATAGAAATTGCCGAAAAATTAGGAATAGGTTGGTGGATAACTTCGGCTTTAGAAAGTAACATTGGGTTAAATGCTATTGCACAATGGACATTTACTTTAGAAAACAATATGCCTCAAGGTTTAGGAACTGGCGGTTTGTTTACTAATAATTTTGATAGCAGTTTGTTTGTAAAAAACGGACATTTATGGTATGATAATCAATTAAAAATCAGCCTGAATTCTGTTTTAAGTGCTATAGAAACTAACTAGTGTAAATTACTTATTTTCATTGAAAGAATTTGGAATTAATTCTGGTAACAGTTTAATTAAAATGGGTAATAATAAACTTCCGCCTGGAATTAAGAATATGGTAAATGCCGGGACCGTTTTACCCAATTCTATAAACTGATTTTTTAATTGTAATTTTTCTTTTGCGGTAAGATTGCTGTATGTTGCCTTTAAAACAAGCTGCATTAATAACTTGTTGTTCTCTAATTCTTTAATTAAACTGTTTTTGTTTCTTTTTATTAAAAGTGCAACTGTTTTATTGGTAGATTTGTACAGTTTTTTTAATGGATGTGAAAATTGAAAATACGGAATTTCGCTTCGGTTATTTTCAATAAACGAAACCATATCGGTTAAAGATCTTTTGGTAAAATCTTTTTGCAGACTTAATAAATTTTGTAGCTTAAAAATAAACTTAAATTCTTTTTGATCAATTTTTTCATCGTTCCATAAAACCATTAGCGCAATATCGTATATATAAGCTTTGCCGTAAAAAGTTTTAATATTCTGTAAATCGAGCGTTGAAAGTTGTGTATCGAAGTTTTTTAAAGATGCATATTTTAAAGAGCTGCTTAAAACTTCCTGTAATTTTACATCGTATTTAGAAATATTCTGTTTTTGGTTAAAACTAATCATAACCAAATGCGAAAGGGTGTGTTCTAGATACTTATAGTAATTTAAAACTTCGGTTTCATTTAAAAGATAGCGTTTAAAACAAAGTACATCTGTAAAAATTAAAAAATTCGACAAATGATGCGAAAATGTTTTGTCAAGATAGTTGGTTGATCGGGTAGTGCGTTCGTTTATAATTTTTTCTAATGATGCAAAAGCTTTTTTAGATTCAAATTTTATAAAAGAAAAATACGATTCTGCTTTGGCATTGCCCATTTGCTTATAAAAGTCTTCGGCTTGTTTAGTAAATTCTTTAAAGTCGGTTTCTTTTTTTGTTAGAACAAAAGTACCGTACATAGCTTCTAACAGAACAATTTTTGCGTATTCTTCGTGTGTTAGATCAAACGAGTTAAAAACCGGCTGGACTGATTTGGTGGTAAAACCATATATAAAACCAGTTTTACGAATGTTTTCGTAAAAAGCTTCTTCGGATAGGTTTATAAAAAAAGATGGATTACTTAATTTAAAAAATTTAGTAATCCATAATTCCTTTGATGGGTTCATAAATTATTTTAATTCAAAAACTACATTAACGTTTGTTGAAATTTCAATTTCTCCTGCAGCAAGTGTTTGATCCATCCCTGCCGATTCATCAGCCATTGCAGCTTTCATCATATAAACACGCGGATTGTTAACCATTGATTGATCGTTTATAATTAAAGCTTTACCAATGGTTTGATTTAATGCAGCTGCGTAATCTTCTGCTTTCTTTTTTGCATTTAAAACGGCTTTTGCTCTAATTTCAGTTGCAACTTTTTCAGTCTGGGTCGATTTAAATTCAACACCGTTAATCGTATTTGCACCAGCGGCCATTAAATCAGCCATTAATTTTTCGTAATTATCTAAATTTCTTAAAGTAATGGTTATGGTTTGGTTTGCTACGAAATAATCTTTTTTCTCTTGATATTCTCTAGTTTTATAAAGATTTACACGTTGTGTTTGATAGTCTTTTTCTGCAATATTGCTTTTTTTGATAACCTGAATCATTTTGGCAATAATTTCATCGTTTTGTTTTTTTGCTTTTGCAGAATCTAAATCTTTAATTTCTGCCCCCATTGTTATAATGGCATAGTCGGGCTTAATTTTTACCGAACCTTCGCCGTTAACGTTTACCTGTGGTGTTATACTGTTGTTGTTTTGTGCCATTGCCGAAAATGTTACGAATACAAGTGTAAATAAATAAAAAATCTTTTTCATGTTTTTAAAAATTATATTTTTAGATTAAAGGTTTAGCCATTTAAAATTTTTTTCAATGGCTTTTATCATTTCACCTGCAATATCCTTGCCAGTTGCGCCTTCAATACCTTCTAATCCGGGCGATGAATTTACTTCTAACAGCAAAGGTCCTTTAGATGAGCGTATTATATCTACACCGGCAACTTTTAAATTCATTGCTTTGGCTGCCTTAATAGCAATTTTTTTCTCTTCTGCAGTAACTTTTACAATAGATGCCTTTCCGCCTAAATGAATATTTGCTCTAAATTCACCTGGTAATGCTTCGCGTTGCATTGCAGCAACCACTTTTCCATCAACTACAAATAAACGTAAATCTTTTCCGTTGGCTTCTTTAATAAATTCCTGAACCAAAATGTTAGCCCCAACGCTTTTAAAAGCATTAATTACCGATTCGGCTGCTTTTTTGGTTTCCGCCAAAACCACACCTTTTCCTTGTGTACCTTCTAATAATTTTACAATTAAGGGCGATCCGCCTACCATATTTATTAAATCATTGGTATCTAAAGGCGAATTGGCAAAACCTGTTGTTGGAATATCTACACCATAGTTTAAAAGCATTTGTAAAGAATACAGTTTGTCACGTGATTGGGTAATAGATGTAGCATTGTTAAGACTGTAAACCTTTAACGATTCAAAATGACGTATCAGCGAACAACCGTAATAGGTCATACTAGGGCGAATTCGTGGAATAATCGCATCAAAATCGTTTAGAATACGTCCGCCGCGATAATGAATTTCAGGCTGATTTGCATCTAATTTCATATAGCAATGCTTTATGTTTAAAAAGTGCATTTCGTGTCCGCGTAACTCACCAGCTTCTATAATACGTTTGTTAGAATATAAATCGGGATTACTTGCAAGTAAACCAATGCGCAAGCCGTGTTTTTCACTGCTGTTTGTATTATAATATTCTTTGATTTTTTCTGGGGTAACAATACCAAATTTAAAGCGTTCATCGGGATCTACAATTATTTTTCCGGTCATTGCTTCACGACCCAAAAGCATGCGGAAACCCATTGAATCACGATTTGTAAGTGTTAGTTCTATAACCCACGTTTTTTCGCCCAAAGAAACTTCGGTATTGATTACATATCTGCTTTCACGTGTTCCAGTGCTGCTTTTTACGATGCGTTTGTCTATTACTTTTGATTCACAAACAATTGCATTTTTTACATTTTTTTGTATAGGATGAATCACAAAACGTACCCAGGTTTCACCATTCTTATCAAAAGCTGTAATTTGTTCGGCATGTAATGCCGATGTTTTTGCACCAGAATCTACCCGAACTTTAATAGCGGGTACTTTTAACTGCGGTAGTGCACACCATTCTTCGCTACCAACAATAACTTTATCAATCATAATTTTTCTTTGTAAAACTATACAACTAATGTATTTAAAAAAACAATATCATTTACAAAATTTTTAAAATAAAAAGTCGCTCTTAAAATTATTAAAAGCGACTTTTTATCAAGTATATTTTAGAAGATTTTTTACAAATTAAAAGCTTGTTTTACAAGATCGATCTTATCTAATTTTTCCCAAGTAAATAATTCTACTTCTAACGTTTTTTCTTCGCCGTTCGGGTTTTTGAAAACTTTTGTAACAAGTTCGTTTTTACGTCCCATGTGTCCGTAAGCAGCCGTTTCGCTATAAATAGGTTTTCTTAATTTTAAAGTTTGCTCGATGTGATACGGACGTAAATTGAATAATTGCTGAATTTTATCTGCAATTTCACCATCGGTTAAATTCACTTTACTTGTTCCGTAGCTGTTAACAAAAATTCCCATTGGCTCCGCAATACCAATTGCATACGAAACCTGCACCAATAATTCATCGGCAACACCTGCTGCAACTAAATTTTTAGCAATATATCGAGCCGCATAAGCTGCAGATCTGTCAACCTTACTAGGATCTTTTCCAGAAAAAGCCCCACCACCGTGCGCACCTTTACCACCGTAAGTATCTACAATAATTTTACGTCCTGTTAAACCGGTATCACCATGCGGACCACCAATAATAAACACACCTGTAGGGTTTATATGGTAGTTGATTTCTTCGGTAAAATAAGGTTGGTATTGCGGATATTTTTTTAATAAGCGTGGAATTAAAATAGATACAATGTCTTTTTTAATTTGATCTTGCATATTTTTCTCCGCTTTGTTTTTTGCCTCGACAGAATTATTTTCTGGTTTCACAAAATCATCGTGTTGTGTAGATAAAACAATTGTAACTACACGTTTTGGCTTGTTATCATCGTCATATTCCAATGTAACTTGCGATTTAGCATCGGGGCGTAAATAAGTGATTTCGTTATTTTCTCTGCGTAATTCAGCAAGTTCAAGTAATAATTTATGCGATAAATCTAAAGCCAATGGCATGTAATCTTCGGTTTCAGTTGTTGCATAACCAAACATAATACCTTGATCGCCTGCGCCTTGTTCTTCTTTATTTGCTTTGTCAACACCTTGGTTAATATCTGCAGATTGTTCATGAATAGCAGATAAAATACCACAAGAATTAGCATCGAACATATATTCGCTTTTAGTGTAACCAATTTTTTTGATTACATCGCGAGCAATTTGCTGAACATCTAAATAAGTATTCGATTTTACTTCGCCAGCCAAAATAACCTGACCAGTTGTAACCAAGGTTTCACAAGCAACCTTTGAATTCTCATCAAAAGCTAAAAAATTGTCTATTAATGCGTCTGAAATTTGATCTGCAATTTTATCAGGATGCCCTTCACTTACAGATTCTGATGTAAAAAAATATGCCATAATTCCGTTTAATGTTTTTTAAAGAGGGAAACTAAATTGCACGCTTTTACTAAAGTAGTTTTCTGCTTTAGCATTTTTTTAAAGAGGTTGCAATCAGTCAAATTTTTCCTCGAATTATGCAGCAAAGATACATTAAGATTCTATAATAAACTATTTAAATTATTCTTAAAATAAAACAATTGGTTCTTTTTAATGCAGAACAAGCAAATTGTTTTTAATAAAAAAGTTGTTATTTTTAATTTTTTATTACTTACTGTTTAATTATTTAAATAAATATTTGTATTTTTATTAAAAATCTATATACTTTATGAAAACAAATTATTTTTTATTGATTGTTGGTTTTTTATTGATAAGCTGTAATAAAACCGAAACTGAAAAAAAAAGTAAAACATTAGCTACAAAAAAGGAAATTGTAAATCCTGAAAATGTTTTTACTAATAAGCAAATTTGGAATTTAGAATATCAGATTGGTGCTTTTAAAATTGGATCAGAAAAAACTGCTAATCCAGAATTGAAAAAATATCTGAAAGAAAATCTACCAAAATTAGAACAGTTGTTAAAAGATTACAAAGCCGCTGCAAACAATGAAAAAATAGATGTTAAAGCAGTTTCTTCCGATTATCAAAATGAACTTTACAAACTTGCAATTGCCGATACTAAAGGTTTTGATAATGTTTTTAAGTTGTATTATAAGGAATTTTTAGCTAAAACCATTCAAGAAATTTCAGCCGATACTTTAGAAGATAAAACATTCGATTCTTTAAAAAACAGATATGGTAATTTACTTTACGAACAAAAACTATACTTTGATATTTTATAGATAGGTTTCGTTTTTATACTTTTTTGTGTTACTTTTAAATATATAAAAAGTAATTATGAAATTTCATACACGTAAATGGGTAAAACCCGAAGATTTAAATCCAAACAAAACGCTTTTTGGTGGTAAATTATTGGCTTGGATTGATGAAGAAGCCGCTTTGTACAGTATTATTCAGTTAGAAAATGCACATGTTGTAACTAAATTTATGTCTGAAATAAATTTTATGGCATCGGCAAAAGAAGGTGATATTGTTGAAATTGGATTAGACGTGGTTAAATTTGGAAATACTTCGTTGGTTTTAAATTGTGAGGTTAGAAATAAAATGACACAGGAAACCATTATTACGGTAGATAAAATTACAATGGTTAATTTAGATGCTAATGGAAATCCTAAAGCGCACGGCAAAACAAAAATTGAATATGTTCATGAACGTTTATCTAAAAAACAAGAGTAGTAATGAGCGTTCAAATTAAAAAACAATCGGGCGAAGTGGTGCTTTTTAACGAAAAAAGTTTATATAAATCGTTAGTAAGTTCTGGTGCAAACGTGGAAGATGCGAATATGATTTGTAAAGAAATTTCAAAAGAATTATATAACGGAATTTCTACTAAAGAACTTTACGAAAAAGCATTTGGGTTACTTAAAAACTTAAAATCATCTGTAGCTGCACGCTATAGTTTAAAAAGAGCCTTACAAGATTTGGGTCCCGAAGGTTTTTTCTTTGAAAAATGGGTGGCAAAAATATTTGAAGTTCAAGGATACGATACCGTGACAAGCCAGACGTTAAAAGGAAAATCGACCATAAATCATGAAGTAGATGTAATTATTTCTAACAAAAATGAAAATATTGTTTGCGAATGTAAATTTAGAAATGATATTGAAGCTAAGATAAGCGTAACAACACCCATGTATTTTTTATCAAGATTTATTGATTTAAAAGACAGTACCTTTACATTTTTCAACCGTGAATTTCAACCACAAAAAGGTTACTTAATTACCAATGCCTTTTTTACAACCGATAGTATTGCTTTTGCTAATTGCTACGATATTAATTTAATAAGTTGGAATTATCCTGAAGATAAAAGTATTAAGCGCCTAACAGATTTTCATGGTTTGTATCCGGTAACGTGTTTAACAAGTTTAACTAAAGAAGAAGAACAAACATTATTGTCTAAAAACTGTATTTTGGTTCGTGAATTAGTTAAAAACCCTGTGTTGCTAGATCATTTTAAATTTTCTGCCGAAAGAAAAACATTAATTTTAAACGAAGCTACAGAACTATTAGAAAACAAATAGTTTATAAAAAGTAAAGTTGATAATTTTTTTAATAACAAAAGCTTCCAAAAAGGAAGCTTTATTGTTTATTACCTAATTAATTTAAAATTAATTAAGTTTTCTGTTTGCTGTAATTTCTGCAATTTTAACAATTACTTGCGTAGCTTTTAAAATACTTTCTACAGGAACATATTCGTATTTTCCGTGAAAATTATGTCCGCCTGCAAAAATATTAGGGCAAGGTAATCCCATATACGAAAGTTGCGAACCATCTGTACCACCGCGAATTGGTTTAATAATTGGCTTAATATCTAACTGTTTCATGGCTTCTTCTGCAATGTCAACAATGTGCATAACAGGTTCAACCTTTTCTTTCATATTATAATATTGGTCTTTTATTTCACAATCAACAATTTTATCACCAAATTTTTCAGCGTATTTTTTGTTGAATTTATTAACCATTTCACGAATTAGTTTTTTACGTTTTTTAAACTTTTTCATGCTGTGATCGCGAATAATCATGTGTACTTCGGTTTCTTCGATAGACCCGTGTATGTCGTTAACATGAAAAAAACCTTCGTAACCTGTTGTTTTTTCAGGAACTTCTTTTGTTGGTAATTTAGAAATGAATTTATTAGCCAACAACATAGAATTAATCATTTTACCTTTTGCATAACCAGGGTGTACACTTTTTCCTTTAAAAATTAACTTTACGCCCGCAGCATTGAAATTTTCATATTCCAATTCGCCAATCTGGCTACCGTCCATAGTATAAGCCCAATCGGCAGCAAATTTTTCAACATCGAATTTATGTGCTCCGCGACCAATTTCTTCGTCTGGTGTAAAACCAATTCTAATTTTACCGTGTTTAATTTCAGGATGCTGAATTAAATACTCCATTGCCGAAACAATTTCACAAATTCCTGCTTTATCATCGGCACCTAACAGTGTAGTTCCATCTGTAGTAATAATAGTTTGACCTTTGTATTGAAATAAATCATCAAAATAACTTGGTGACAATACAATGTTTTGTTCTTTATTTAAAATAATATCGCCACCGTCGTAGTTTTCTACAATTTGGGGCTTTACGTTTGCACCACTAAAGTCTGGCGATGTGTCAAAATGCGATACAAAACCAATAGTTGGTACTTCGTGAGAAACATTACTTGGTAAAGTGGCCATAATGTAAGCGTTTTCATCAATGGTTACATCTTCTAAACCAATTTGTTTTAATTCTTCAACTAACTTATTTGCTAAATCCCATTGTTTTTTGGTAGATGGAGTAGTTTCTGAATTTGGATCCGACTCTGTATCAACAGTTACGTAGCTAATGAATCGGTTAATAATATGTTGTTTGTTTTCCATTTTTAATTGAAGTTTAATCGTACAAATTTATTAAAAACAGATTACTTAATAAAAGTTTCAAAGGGAAATCATCATTTATTCTTTCGAATATAATGAATGTTACATGTGGCTACTTAAAATTTAATATGTATCTTTAAAAAAAGGCATTATTTCTGCTTAAAGAAATAACGAACAAAACCAATATATAATGAGTGATTTTTTTGGAGCACCAACCATTTCTTATGACAGTATTAAAGATTTAGAACAACAATCGGGCGATTTAATAGTTTACGCAATTCCACTTATGGCTTTTTTTACCATTTTGGAAATTTGGTATTCTTGGTATTCCGAAAAAAGAAATTACGACACTAAAGAAAGCCTAGGTTCGGTATTTGTTGGGCTTGGAAATGTAGCTATTAATTTAGTGTTTAAAGTTGGCTTTATTTACGGCGCTATTTACGCTTATAATCTGGTTCCGTGGCGAATGGAGTTAAACTGGTGGACCTTATTCCCTTGTTTATTGGTGTACGATTTTTGTAGTTACTGGGCGCACAGAATTTCTCATTTTAACCGTTTTTTTTGGGCTACGCACGTAGTGCATCACACAGCAGATAATTACAACCTTACCGTTTCTTTTAGGTTAAGTTGGGTACAGCACTTTAAATTGTTGTTTTTTTTACCTGTGGCTTTATTGGGTGTTCACCCGGTAATTTTCTTTATTGTTAATCAAATATCTGTTTTGTTTCAGTTTTGGCAACATACAGAATACATTGGCAAGCTGCCGCGTTTTATAGAAGCCATTTTTGTAACACCATCTAACCACAGAGTTCATCATGGTTCTGATGAAAAGTATATTGATAAGAATTTTGCAGCTATTTTTATTTTTTGGGATATGTTGTTAGGAACGTATCAGCCTGAAGAAGAAAAACCTACTTATGGAATTACAACTAAAATTGAACATAAATTAAATCCACTACATTTAAATTTTCATGAATACGATAGTATGATGGAAGATGTAAAATTGGCTAAAACCTTTAAAGAAAAATGGTTTTATATTTTTGGAAGCCCAGGGAAAATTGATAAATTAAAAAAACAGCGCGTTAATGTAATGGAAGATAAATAAATTTAAAAGGTAAGATTGATTTCTTGGCTGTGGTTGATATATAAAAGTCCCCCGCACCAAATTAAATATCTCACCTTTTAATTCTTTTCGAGTAAAAAACCCCATTAGCGGAGGACCAAAATGTCGGCTCATAACGGAGTTTTTAATCTGAATTAATAAGGTGAGTACGCAAATATAGAAACATTTTCTAATATCATACAAAATTCTATTCGATAAAAAAGCAAATAACTTTTTTAAGATCAATTTTAAAACTCCATACCTGTAAATAGTTATATAAAATAGATAATGCCTACCCCTGAAGATAAGCATTACCCTTAAGAACTAAAGGTGAGAACGCACTTACGAATAAGGGTTCGTCACGCATTCTTCCTTAAAATATATATCACAATTAATGTACCTAACTGTGAATAATTAATAAAATTAACGATTTACTTTTCTGTTACTCGCTTTTACCCATTCACTCTTATTACAAGTTGGGCAGATTAATTTTTTTTCTGTTGTATATTTTATTGTTTGTCCGCAAAAAGTGCAAGCATAAACGGTATCAATATCAAACAAGTGAATTGTTTTTTTTAAGGAATCGGGTAAAATTGGCAATCCGAATTTTATATGTCGATGATCAAAAAAGTAGACACTCACTTCGCCGTTTGTTTCTAAAATGGCATATTCAACCTGTCCCAAATGAAAAACACCCTGCAAGCGTAATTCCATAAAAAACTCATCTTTACTTAACGATTCTTTCTTAAATTCTTTAATAGCAAATTTTCCTTTTTTTATAATATATACTTCTTTTCCTTCAATTATCGTTTCAATCCATTTAAATTTAAATACCAAAACAGTAAGTAATTTATAGCAAATGGTTACTACCGAAAAAGCTATTAAGGCACTAATTACACCAATTTCTTCGTAAATCATGGGGTCACCAGCTGCCGATCCCAAACCTAGTATAACTACCAATTCAAATACAGACAATTGTTTTATACCGCGTTTGCCCAATAGTCGTAAAAAAAGTAAAATAATAGAAAACATTACCAAAGTACGCAATGCAATTATAAGCAGAAACGAACTGCCGGTATCGCCAAAAAGAAAATCATTGATTTGCATATTAAAATTGTTTTATGAACCGGTTAATTTTTTAAGATGAAAATCCAGTTCCCGTTTGAACTGTTTTCAATTGAATGCTGATGAAAAAATATTTGAACTTGTTGCTGTGGTCTTGAATTTAAATAAGCTCTCACTTTTACAAGACTTTGAATTTTTGTCCACATTTTTTCGAAAAGTATTTCATTTAAAGTATATGATTCCACTGTTTTGTAACCGTTTTTTGGTAAGATATAATCGTTTGTTGTTACGTGTTCAAAAGTGTTTGCATGCGCAAAATCAGACGGTATTATAACTTTACCCTTTTCTGGTAACGGAACGGTTGATACCTTTAGCAATAGGGCATTTGTTTCTTTATAAGTTACATTTGTAATTGTATTTTTAGTATCGTTCTCTTTTGAAACATTTAAACTAAATTGGTTTGTTGTGTTAAACGATTTATATTCTTTAGCTTCTATAAAATCATGACTATCTTCGTGAAATTTTAAAAGAAGAACTTTGTTATTGGCGATTTTCTCTTCTTCATCATCACAATGACAGGCACTTGTTAATACAAAAGCTCCACAAAAACCGACAATTATTAAATATAATTTTGATTTCCTTAAAATATGAATACTGTTTTTTATCATGAGTAGTCTGATTAATTTTCTTGTGTATTATGATTGTTTTTAGAGGTCGGATTAATTATACCAACCGTGTCATTCATTTGTGTAGCTTGTGAAGCCGTGTTTTCTTGATGATTGTCTATGGTTCCGCCAGAAGCATCTCTTTCATTTAAAGGATCAGGATTATCGTACATACGTTCTTGCTGTTGAACCGATTCACTTTCTCTTATTTCATTATCGCTCTTTCGATCTTTGCAAGAAACAATATTTAACAAAAGAAATATACCTAAAAGGCTGTATTTAAATAAGTGAACTTTCATAATAATTTTATTTAATTGATTTGTTTAAGGCTGGAAACAATACAAATTATAATGAAATAAAATATTTAATTAAGTAGTAAATATTTTAAAATTATTACAAAAAGTATTCCTGCTCTTGTACTAGTTATGATTGAAATTTCATTAGAAATTAATTCATCATTTTGGGTAATTTATTTACAAACAATGTATTTTTTTTACAATTTAATTATTTTAACTGTTGTTAATTTGTAATTAAAGTGATATTGTTTCATTATTGTTAATTGCTTTATGTATTTTTAAATTTTGGTATTTATAAGCGTTTAAATTGTTAAAAGTAGTTGTTGTTAATACTTTTTTAAGGTATTTGTTAGTGTATATGTTTTGACAACTTAAATTAAACTGCAGTTGTAGGAATTTATTATTGATAATAAGTATTTTTTAAAAACGTTAAAATTTTGAATTCCTTATAATTGTTGATTTTTTACGATTTAAAATAAGTGAAACATTAGTTTAATAACTTTAAAAAAAAGCTCTTATAAATTGTTTGGATTGTTTATTGAACTCATATTAGTGGAAACAACAAATAGAATGAAATACTATAGATAAATCAGTATTTTTAATATATATCCCTAATTATTTTAACAACCTAATCAATTTAATCATGGAAAATAACAAAAACAACCCTAACCAAGACGGAACAAATAATCCGCAAAATCAAAAGAATCAAAACGATAAAACTTTTGAGAATAATCAAAATCAGCAACCTAGAAACAACCTTGATCAAAACGATATAGATCGAGAAAACGACAACCGAAAAAATACAGAAAACAACCGTTCTGAAGAACATCGAACCAATCAGGATGAAAAAAGATACACTGGATCTAAAAATCCCGGAGGTATGGATACCGATGTTAGAAACAATGACGACTTTAATGAAGACATTGTGAACGGTGAAAATAAAAACAAAAATTTTGAAGATTAAATTTGCATTTACTTACATTTAAATAACCTCTCTTATCTTTTTAGAGAGGTTATTTTGTATTATTCTTCTTTATTATTTGTAAGATAATTAGCAATAATATCGGCTGTTTTTTTTATGGTTTGATGTACAATTTGATGCGAATTTCCAATAAAAACTTCTTTAATCTGCAAATGCTTGTCAGGAAAAATAAAATCGATAAACATAGTGCCTACTGGTTTTTCTTCTGTTTCGCTGCCACCACTTTTTGTTAAACCTGTTACTGCAACAACAATATCGGCTTTGTTAAATAGGTTCTTTGCATTTGTTGCCATTGAATTTGTAACCTCGCTAGATTCTGGCGTGTATATATCAATTAAAATTTTTGGTACTTTTAAAATATTTATTTTCTCATCGGCATCGTAACAAACAATGCTTCCTAATAAAATTTCCCCAGAATAGGGCGTTAATGCAAAAGCAACAGAAAGTGCCCCTGCGGTAGCACTTTCTGTAAAAGCTATTTTCAATTTTTTTTCGGCTATTAAAGCACAACAATTTAAAACACTTATTTCTGTCATATTTTTAACTAAAAAGTTAGTAAGCAATTTTTCCGCCTGTAGCAGGAATGGTTATTCCACCAATATAAGAGGCTTCGTTTGAAGCTAAAAAAACATAAATTGGTGCAATTTCAACGGGTTGCCCCGGTCTTTTTAAAGCGGTATCTTTTCCAAAATTTTTAAAATCTATAATAGTACTTGGTATTAACGGTGTCCAAACTGGTCCTGGTGCAACAGCATTTACCCGAATGTCTTTTTTTTGCTCAATAAGCATTTGATTTAAATTGGCAGTATAATTTTGTATTGCCGCTTTGGTTGCCGCATAAGGCAAAAGGGTAGGATTGGGCTGGTAAGCGTTTACCGATGTAGTATTTATGATACTGCTGCCTTTTGGCATAAATGGTATGCTTAGTTTACATAGGTGAAACATTGCCAGCATATTTGTATCAAAAGTTAACTGCCATTCTTCGGTGCTAATTTCGTCAATGGTTTCTCGTCCCATTTGAAAAGCTGCATTATTTATAAGTACATCAATTTTTTTAAATTTTTTTATAGTGCTTTCAATTAATGCTTGGCAAATATTTTTATCTGTTATATCACCTTTAAACAATAAAACATCTCTGCCTGCTTTTTTTATCCATTGCGCAGTATCTTTGGCATCAGTATCTTCCACATCGCTTAAGTACGATAGCACAATATCGGCACCTTCTCTTGCAAATGCAATGGCAGTGGCTTTACCAATTCCAGAATCTCCACCAGTAATTACCACACATTTATCGGTCATGCGGTTATAACCTTTGTACGTTGTTTCACCATGATCTGGTTTAAGTTCCATTTGATCTTCTGATGCCGGCGGACTTTGTCTTGGTTCATTAAAAGGCGGGGTTGGATATTCGCGAATAGTATTTTCTTTTTCTTTCTTCATAATAAATTTTCTTTAGTATTTGTAAATTTTTCCGCCTGCATCTAAAGTTTCGCCTGCAATTGATTTCGATTCTTTTGAAGCGATAAAAACATATAAAGGAGCAACTTCGTATGGATGCATTGGGGTAACCGAATTTATATTTGTAGGAAGGTTTTCGTAATTAGGCAGTTCGTCTGGTAAAGTATCAGACCAAATAAAACCTGTGGTAATGCCGTTAATGCGCAAACTGTTTTTGGTTAAAGACAACATTCTGTTCATCTCTTGCGTATAGGTTTTAATTGCTGCTTTTAATGCAGAATAAAAAATAAGTTGGTCTGGTTGGGCATACGCACATAATGTTGCAGAGTTAATAATGATGCCGTTTGGGGTAAGATAATCGGGAGCTAAACGACCTAAAGTAAAAAGTGACTGTATTTTTAAAGTATCGTTTTTGCGAAGTAGGTAATGACCGCTGTCTGAATCTTTTTTGTTTGATATAGAAAATGTATTAACCAAAATATCAATTTTTGATACTTTTTTTAAAATGCTCTCAAAGAGTTTTTTACATTTAAATTCATCAACTGTACACGATTTAAAAAGCCATACTTTTCTTCCAAGTTTTTCAATAATTTTTACTGTTTTTTTTACTTCTTTTTCGTGCTTTAAATGGTTGTAAACCATAATAATGTCGGCACCTTCTTTAGCAAATGCAATAGATACTGCTTTACCAACACCGTTATCACTGGCGGTAACTACTATACTTTTATCAATTAGTTTTCCAGTTCCTTCGTAATCATCAGAAGTATATTTTGGAGTAATTTTCATAAATGAATTAATTTCATTTTCCGATAAAGTAGTGGGAGGATTTTCAAATTGTAAATTCTTTTTCATTGTGAGATATTTAAAAAGTTCAATTATATAATAACAAATTTCATACTGTAAATAACACATTTGTGCTATGTGTTAAGAATTAATTTTAAATGAACATAGAATATGTTGGCTTCTTTACTACTAATTGTATGTTTTAATAGCAATTTCTTCATGAACAGTTAATAAATGTCTTGTAATATTTAAAATTTATTGAATATTCTACTATTTTTTTAATAGTATAAGTGTAGAAAAACGCTTCTTTTTGGGTACAATATATTCATTTAGATTACTTATATAACAATTAAAAATCTATTTCTAATCATATTATTTAAAATTTTTAATTTTAAGTAAATCATGGTTTTTAATAAAAATATTAAATAAAGATGTGTTTATTCGT
>JBEBXO010000036.1:0-25767 GCA_040391585.1 Paenimyroides ummariense
AATATACAGGCAATAGTCATCAAACAAACAACCCCATTAAACCACAAATGCTCCCACCACCCCATTTTCTCCAAAACCCCGCCACACGAACAAGGTACAAACGGACTATAATTCAAAATAAGGTAGATATAAACCGTAAACGCCGTCATAAATCCCAGAAAAAGATAAAGCCCCAATGCCCTGATTCTTTGGGAACAGAGCATCAGGGCTATAAGTAATTCGCCTAGAATTACACCGTATGCAATTGGTGTTGCAAAGGCACTTAATAAAGGTGATTGGGCTACTTGTACCTGAAAATTTTCAAAATCGTAAAGTTTGCTTACAGCGGCATAAACAAATAATAATATAAAAAAGTAGTTACATATTTGTAGGCCGTATTTAATAAATAGTCGCATAATGATCGCTTTTCGGTGAGTAGTAAAGTTCCAAAAGCTATCTTTATTTTATTTATTAAAAAGTGTTTAATACTTATTAAATCGTTTTTGATTTTTTATTGATTTAAAGTTTTTCGCAAGGCACGGGGTCTTATATTAAAGTGTTTGAAGAAGGCGTTACTGAAAGTTGGATACGAAGAAAATCCACCTTGAATACTTATTTCGTTTAATGTCAGTTTGCTGTTGGCTACTAAAAGATACGCTTGTTCCATTTTACGTTTAATAAAATATTCATAAGCTCCGCATTGATAGTTTTCCATAAATGCGGTGGATAGATGGTTTTTGTTGATTCCGAATTCCTTACACAGGAAATCTATTGTCACCGACTTTGAAAAATCAGCATGATCAAGGTAGTTTTTTATTTTGTCGATGATATCATTTTGCCGATACCTCTTCTGCATCTGGTATTGCTTGATTTTATCTGTTTTATCATAGGGAAGGAAATGGGACAGGTTTGTTTGAAATTGATAAAGGTTAAGAATGCTGTATTTTTCATTTGTCATAGGCACCAGGCTGTACTGGAATTCCTCATTTAAAAATTGAATGGTTCTTTGGTCGTACGTTATTCCCCTTTCTGATTGGCTTAGTTTTTTAATAAGCTCATAACTTGCTGTGTCGATATACTCTTCGATGGCTGTTCCGATGATAATGTCTTTACTTATGTTGTATTGACTTTCAAGTGTTTGGCTGAAGTTGGTGATGTTGAGTTTACGGTTTAGGATGATCTGGAAATGCCGTATGTATTTATGGAAATATTTGGGTTTTGAAAGGCTGTTGTTTAAAACACCCGCCAGCCATTCTTCATTAATGAGGTTGATCAGTATTTCTAGTTCTTCAAAATCGTCATTACGATTTTTAATCGAGAGACGACCTGTTAGATTCCCCTGTCCCATTTTTAATAATTGGTCAATAGCTTTTTTCCATCGGCTCTTGGTACATGATATTTGTTTCATAATTTTATAATAATGCTGTAAGAAATACTTCTGCCTCTGCTACGGTGCCAAATACACGGGTTATTACAGAAGGTTTGTTTAATGCGATATAGTAAGAAGCTAAAGCAAATTTGCCGCTCTCTCTTGCAATTAATGCTACAGCTTTAATGAGTAATGAGCCATCTAATGCAAGTTGATGTCTTGCTGATACATCTATTTTTTTAATGTCGGTAACATCACAAATAACGGCATAATCTTTATATGCCTGAAACTGTATACGGTCGGCTATTATCATGCAGGCTGCAACATAATCTATAGAGACCTTCGGTTTAAAGGTTATATGAAGGATCTCTTTTTTAAGCTCGTAGTAAGCATACTTATTTTCGAAATGTTGGTTCATAGTATAATTTAATTAAGAGTTTCTTTATAAAAATAAAATGTTTTTACGAATTAGAATATTTTATTTTGAAATAACTTATTAAATAGTTTATAAAACTTATTAAATCGTCCCAGATTTATTGCGCTTTTATTGTTTGTATTTCTTTTTTATGGAATTTTATTTCAATAAAAAATAATACTATGGCAAAAATTAATCACAACAACCCATTTGAAATGATCAACAAAATTATTGAAAATGCAAAAAATAAGCAGGCAATACACCTCTATGCGGAAGGTGACTCATTAAAAGGCGATTCATTGATTATAAAGGGAAAAAAAGTATGGCACTTTTCTACAACTGGTTATCTGGGACTGGAACAGGATCAAAGGATTAAAGCCGCAGCTGCTGCTGCTGTTTTTAGGTATGGTACACAGTTTCCGCTATCAAAAACGTATATTTCTCATCCCCTGTATGCTGCATTGGAAGAGAAAGTGGAAGCTGTTTTTCAGCATCCCGTGATTATCGCTAAAAACAGTACGCTCGCCCATATCGCTGTTATTCCTCAGGCTGTCTCAGATCAGGATGCTGTTATTCTCGATCATCAGGTTCACTGGAGTGTTCAAAATGCCTGTCAGAATTTAAAGACAAGGGGAGTACCGGTTACTATGATAAGGCATAATAATATGGAACAGTTGGAAGATCAGTTAAAGAAAATGGGAAATAAGTACAGAAAAATATGGTACATGGCGGATGGAATTTACTCTATGTATGGTGATTACTGTCCCGTTGACGATCTGAAAGCTTTGTCGCAAAAATATCCCTTACTGCATTTATATTTTGATGATGTGCATGGAATGAGCTGGGTGGGGGAGCGCGGTAGCGGATTTATAATGAAAAATTGGAAAACGTTGACGAGCAAAATGATTGTTATAAGTACGTTAAGTAAAACTTTTGGTGCAAGCGGAGCGGTGATTTTATGTGGGGATTCGCAGCTTTATCAACAGACCAAGAATTTTGGTGGACCTCTGACTTTTTCTGCCCAGTTAGAACCTGCATCGGTAGCGGCAGCTCTTGCCTCGGCTGATATTCATCTTTCTGATGAAATCTATGAACATCAGTTAAAGTTGCACCATAAAATAAAACTGTTTAATCGTCTGCTTACGGAACGGAATCTTCCTCTGATATCATCAGGTGGAACTCCGGTGTTCTATATCGGTACAGGTCTTCCTGAAACGTCATACAATATGGTTAACAGATTAAGGCAGGACGGTTTTTTTGTCAATCCAGGTATCTATCCTGCGGTACCTCTGAGAAATTCAGGTTTGCGGATAACGATATCGAATCATAATGACGATGTTCAGATTAATGAATTAGCTGCTGCTTTAGAACATCATTTACCAATGGCTTTGTCAGAGACAGTCAATAGTTTAGAAAAAATCAACAAGTTTTTTGGTAGAAATGCGTCAGCTATACGTGTTCAAAAGATAGGGAATGCTAAATTCAAAATAAGTTCTTTCAATTCGATAAAAAACATTGATGAGAAGCTTTGGAACAGACTTATTGGGTGTTTTAATGCGTTGGACTATAACGGATTGTGTTTTGTGGAAAACTACTTTTCGAATCTTTTGCCGGATGATGTTAATTATATGAGGTTTAAATATTTTTTTATTACGGACGTAAAAAATGATCCTGTGGACTTAGTTCCCCTTAGTTTGGCACGCTGGAAAGAAGATATGCTGTCATCTGAAAAGGTTTCTGAAAAAATTGAAATAATACGCTTAGAGGATCCCTTGTACCTTACAGATTTAATTCTTAGTACTGGTTCTACCTTTACAGAAGGTACATATCTTTTTATAGATGAAAAACATGCTGATTATAACGAGCTGACCAACTTGATTTCGGAACTTGTTGAAAATGAATTTCAAAACTATAAAGCAGGAAAAATAGTTTTAAGGGATTTTGACTTGCAAAATCGCTTGGGAACTTTTATTATTGACAAGGGGTACCTTCCCGTAGAAATGCCTGAAACTGCTATTTTCAGTAACTTTGAGTGGGAAGGTCTAAATGATTTTGAAAAAATTTTATCCAACCGGTCACAGAAGCACTTTAAACAAGATGTTCTTCCGTTTTTTGAAGAGTATACGGTAGAGGTGAAGAATACACTTGATGAAAAACAGCTTGAATTAGCCTATGGATATTTCCTCAACGTGAAAAATAATAATAAGGCGATTAATAATTTTACTTATAATCTAAGCCTGTTTCAGGCAATGAACAATAGTGAAGATTGGGAATTTCTTCTATTGAATAACAAAAGTTCAGGTGCTACTGTGGGTGTTTTATTTTGTTTTATCAATAAGTGTAATTTTTCTCTCAATCCGATTCTCATTGGAATGGCTGATCTGGGCGGGAATCGACTCAAAGTATATCGACAGCTGCTTTTTCATTGTATTCTTCAAGCGCAGAAAAGAGATTTTAAAAAAGTTTTTTTCGGGTTATCTGCGATGTTCGAGAAGAGAAAATTAGGAGCGGAGACATTCCGCCGTCAGGCATTCGTTCATTTTAGTGATAATTATCTAACGGACAGCCTGCAAAATTATGAGTAATACTAAATAATATTCGGGAATATTATATGGAGAAGAGGTTTACGATCCAAGGAAATGATATATAAAGAATACCTTTCATAACGTTATGATTGCCGTAGATGGGAAATTGGTTTCTATCAACTTCCTCAACGAATTGAAAACTTCCTTCTAATGTAGGCGAGTGCCAAAAAAAACGTTAAAATTCAAAAGGATTTATCTGTATGTTAAATGGTGATAAACAGTTCGTGAAGAAAGGAGAATCAATGAGTGAGCTCAAAACGGAGTGTGCTTCCGTTCAGCGTAAAATACAATTATTCATAATACGAGAAAATTATAGGAGATAAACAACCAAATCGTGTAAATGAAAGTATTTTACATACCAAATAACCAAACTTTGAAATAAAGCAGGTGATGGGTGGTTAAAGTGTTCAATGGTAGGGACCTAAACTCATTTCCACAAAGAAATTTTCTTCAAATCAGATAGTAAAGAGTTCGAATTTTGTACCAGACGCTCCACCATCTAAACCTTAACGTTTTTCTAGTTAAGGTTTTTTTATTTTCCACTATGTAATCTCCTCCTTTAAAATTCGCTTGGAATTAAATATTTTTGTACATTCAATTACCTTATTTAGAAAATATGCGTTGGTCTTTAAAACAAAATCCTGATCCTGAAATTGTTCAACATTTAATCACTTCATTAAATGTAACGCCGCTTATTGCAAATTTGTTGGCACAGCGCGGTATTACTACATTTAATCAGGCTAAAAAGTTTTTCCGACCAGAACTGACTGATCTGTACGATCCCTATTTGATGAAAGATATGGATAAGGCGGTTGCGCGTATTGAAAAAGCCATTTTAGCCAACGAACGTATTTTGGTTTTTGGCGATTACGATGTCGATGGAACCACGGCAGTAGCCTTAATGTCGTCTTATTTGAAAAGTTTTTATCCCGATGTTGATACCTATATTCCCGATCGTTATTTAGAAGGATACGGAATATCAAATGCAGGAATCGATTACGCCGAAGACAACGGCATCACGCTGATTATTGCTTTGGATTGTGGCATAAAATCAATTGATAAAATAGAATATGCCACTCAAAAAGGAATCGATTTTATTATCTGCGATCACCATTTGCCCGGCGATGAAGTGCCAAATGCCGTTGCTGTTTTAGATCCCAAACAAAAAGATTGCAATTATCCGTTTAAAGAACTGTGTGGCTGTGGCGTAGGTTTTAAAGTAATTCAGGCTTTGGCGGCAAATCGTGGAGAAACTATTGAAGATTTAATGCCGTATTTAGATTTGGTGGCAACAGCTATTGCTGCTGATATTGTACCTATTGTCGATGAAAACCGTGTGCTGGCATTTTACGGTTTACAAGTGATAAACAGCAATCCGCGACCTGGAATTCTGGCAATGAAAAAGCAGTTTGCTCTTAAAGAATTCACTATTACCGATGTGGTTTTTAAAATTGCGCCCCGAATAAACGCTGCCGGACGCATCAAACACGGAAATTACGCCGTTAGATTATTGACCGAATTTGATTTGGATGAAGCCATTGAATTTGCCAAAGAAATTGACGAGTTTAATATGAACCGACGAGTTTTAGACCAGCAGATTACCGAAGAAGCATTAAATCAAATCATTGAAAATAACGAAGAAACCGCTTTTTCATCGGTTGTTTATCATGAAAGCTGGCACAAAGGCGTCATTGGTATTGTTGCTTCCCGATTAATCGAAACCTATTATCGTCCCACTTTGGTTTTTACAAAAAGTGGCGACTATTTGGCAGCATCAGCTCGATCTGTTAAGGGGTTCGATGTGTATCAGGCATTAGAAAAATGTTCCGAACATATTATTCAGTTTGGCGGTCACATGTATGCGGCAGGTTTAACGATTAAAGATTCCGAGTACCAAAATTTTAAGTTGAAGTTTGAAGAAGTTGTAAAAGCAAGCATTTGTGAAGAACAACAAACCGAAGAAATTGAAATTGATGCCGTAGTGAATTTTGATGATTTCGACGAAAAAACACTCCGTGTTCTAAAACAGTTCGAACCGCATGGTCCCGAAAATATGACACCTGTTTTTTTAACTCCCAATGTTTTTGATACGGGTAATGCGCAAACCATCGGTAAAAATAACGAGCATTTGCGACTGTTTGTCAAGCAAAACAACAGCAAACCTTTTTCTGCAATTGCCTTTAAAAAGGGAGATTTAATCAATGCAACCAAAAACCTTAAATTAATGAATATGGTTTATTCATTATCAGAAAACCAATGGAAAGATCAAGTAACTGTACAACTTCAGATAAAAGATATGAATATGGTGTGTTAATTTTTGTTTTGTAATTATTAATTTTTTGTGAAAAATTTTATAAATTTAATATTTTTAAAACCAATAACACAAAAAATTATGCAACAACAACTACAAACAACAACTTGTCATTCCGTAGGAATCTCAAGACACAAGACATCTTCTTTACAAATCTCCAAATTTTTACACTCCCCAATCCTTCTATTCACTATTTTCTGTTTTCTGTTTTCTATTCCTGGCTACGCCCAAACCTACAACTGGCAATGGGCATTAAAAGGAGGTGGTGACAAAGGAAGTAAAACGGGTTATAATCCTGAAGAAATTTATGATATTAAAGTAGGTAGCGATAACAACTATTATTTTATTGCATCTGTAGAAGGTAGATATAATATAGAGTTAGATGGTGTTCCTCAAACAGCTTGGAATAATCACTTAGGCAATAGAGATATTTTTCTGTTTTCCACAACATGCGATGGAACGGTTCGCTGGAGCAGAGCTATTGGTGGTGGCGCGTCTGACTATTCTTATAATTTAGTTTTAGACAGTTCAAATAATGTTTATATTGCAGCGCTTGTTTATCCTTGGTTAAATTGGGCAGGTAATGTGCATTATCCAGTACATTTTTCAGAAACAGAATACGTTGAAACTCCGTATGATTTAACGGGGAATAATCCGGCGATACCCCCAGATCATAATCTACCAATGGAATTTTATAAACATGCCTATTTGGTAAAATACGATAGTAATGGTAATTATATTAAAAGAAAAGCTATAGAAAGCGATGACCTTGCTAACGTAGATACTTACACATCAACAAATATGTATCGTAGTCCTTATTTGTATAATTTAATGATTGATAGTGCTGATAATTTACATTTTATGTGTGTTTTTGGAAAAGGAAATTATTTAGATAATAACATATCTGTTCCACAAAACTATTTTTATAATGCATATACTGGTAAAGGAAACGTGCAATATAGAATGATAAAATGTACTAATAATTTTGACTATATTGATGATATGGTGCTGCCAGTAAAAGATTCTACAGGCTTTTCTTCATCACAAGATATGTTCTTTTCGTATGACGAAACATTAAACAGATATTATATTGCCGGAACTAGAAGTTGGGGGAGTGCAACCACTTCACCCCCAATAGTATATGAAGGTAAGCCAATAATTAATTTAACTTATCTACTTGCGATTAATGGCTTTAATAGTACAAGTGGCTCCGAAGCAAGTGAAATTTGGAGAAGAGAAATTTATTCTGCCCAATCTGGTACTCAATTGGCACACAGTGGAATATCATCTTTGCAAATTGATTCAAATTCAGATGTTTATATTGGAGCAAAAATATGGAGAGGTTTTAATGATAATACCGTAAAAATATACGATCCAAATAATCCAACAACTACAACTTATCCCCTGAGTCCTACAGCTCATACTTACCTGCCAACAGTCGTAAAATTCAATAGTAACGGACAAGTGCAATGGGCAAAACATCCAAGCTCTTTTGCGCCAAATTACAGTTCAAATACATCAATAAGACCTAAAGGATTGGCATTGAATGGTAATGAGGTAGCCTTTGGAAGTAATGAAGGATATTTTGTATGGGACAACTTTACACAAAATTACCCATTATATCACGGCACAAGCCCCACGGTTTTGCGATTTAATAAACAGACTGGTGCTGTAACTGGTATGGATTATATAGTAGGACCAGCAGGAGCAAATAATTATATGACGGCAGTGGCTACTGACAACGATGGTAATTATGTTACAGGAGGTATTCTTACTGGACTTTTCGGAGATTCTAATTCAGTAATGGGTCAGCTATGGAGTAATGGACCATCTGATTTTTTTGTTGCAAAGCTTGGAGCAACGCCATGTGGTACATCTGTAAGTGTAGAGAAGTTCAATGATTTAAAAATAACCGTTTACCCAAACCCAACAGCAGATGTTATTAATATTAACACTGAAGAAAAAATAGTAGGCTATTTTATTTATAACGAAGCTGCACAAAAATTGCAAGCAAAAACACAAACTACGAATGGCATGCAACAATTAAATTTAGGAGGTTTCTCGTCAGGAGTGTATTTTGTGGCATTCAAAACTGAAAGTGGTAAAACAGCTACAATAAAAGTGATTAAAAAGTAAATAGTTATACAACTTTTAATTATAGATTTAAGATTAGTTTAATTATCGGTATCCTAAATAATTAGTGAATTATTATTAATTTATTGACTAATTTTGTACTTGCAAATTTTAAATCATTAAATACAAAGTTTATCTATGAGAGTAGCTGTAGTTGGCGCAACCGGTATGGTGGGCGAGGTAATGCTGAATGTTTTGGCAGAACGTAATTTTCCTGTAACAGAATTAATTCCGGTAGCATCGGAAAAATCGGTTGGAAAAGAAATAGCTTATAAGGATAAGAAGTATAAGGTGGTAAATTTGCAAACAGCCGTTGAAATGAAACCCGATGTGGCTTTATTTTCTGCAGGCGGAGAAACATCTTTAGAGTGGGCTCCTAAATTCGCTGAAGCAGGAGTTACAGTTGTTGACAATTCATCTGCTTGGAGAATGGATCCTACAAAAAAATTAATCGTGCCAGAAATTAATGCAAATGAATTAACGGCAAATGATAAAATTATAGCTAATCCAAACTGTTCAACCATTCAGTTAGTTATGGCATTAGCGCCTTTACACAAAGCGTATAAAATTAAACGTGTAGTGGTTTCTACTTATCAATCAATCACTGGAACTGGTGTAAAAGCTGTTGAACAGTTAGAAAATGAATACAAGGGTGTACAAGGCGAAATGGCTTATAAATACCAAATTCATCGAAATGCTATTCCTCATTGCGATTCGTTTTTAGATAATGGTTACACCAAAGAAGAAATGAAGTTAACCAATGAAACCATGAAAATTATGGGCGATGATACGATTAAAGTAACGGCAACTGCTGTTCGTATTCCTGTAGTTGGTGGACATAGTGAAGCGGTAAACATTGAATTTGAAAATGATTTTGATGTAAATAAAGTTCGCGCACTTTTACAAGAAACGCCAGGTATCATGGTACAAGATAATTTAGATACGTTCACTTATCCAATGCCACTGTACGCTCAAAATAAGAATGAAGTTTTTGTAGGAAGAATCCGTCGAGATGAAACGCAACCTAACACCTTAAATATGTGGATTGTTGCCGATAATTTACGTAAGGGTGCTGCTACAAATACCATCCAAATTGCAGAATATTTGTTACAAAACAATTTAATAGGTTAAAAAAACAGATAGTTGTTTTTTCTACCACATAGATTCTGTTAGTACTGTTGAACAAATTTTAGGTTACATAGTTTTCTCCTTACAAAATAAATAGGGCTTAACTATGTGTTTTATCAATGATAGATAAAATATGACACCTTTTGTTGTCTATAAACGTGCTAATAAATCATAAACAACTATGTTTTCTATTGTGGTTAAAAAAAAAATTAAATGAGTTTGATTAAAAAACAGATAGTTATTTTTTTTACCACATAGATTCTGTTAGTACTGTTGAACAAATTTTAGGTTACATAGTTTTGTTTCTTACAAAATAAATAGGGCTTAACTATGTGTTTTATCAATGATAAAACTATGACACCTTTTGTTGCCTACAACTTGCTAATAAATCATATACAACTATGTTTTCTATTGTGGTTTAAAAAATTAAATGAGTTTGATTAAAAAACAGATAGTTATTTTTTTTACCACATAGATTCTGTTAGTACTGTTGAACAAATTTTAGGTTACATAGTTTTGTTTCTTACAAAATAAATAGGGCTTAACTATGTGTTTTATCAATGATAAAACTATGACACCTTTTGTTGCCTACAACTTGCTAATAAATCATATACAACTATGTTTTCTATTGTGGTTTAAAAAATTAAATGATTTTGATTAAAAATAATACATAAGAAAGTTTCTCACTGTGGAAACTTTCTCTTTTTTAATATGATAGAGAAACTTTGGACGGCTAATTTTTTAAAAGCCTGTTTGGCAAACTTTTTAATGGGTTTTGCTTTTTATTTAATCGGTACTACCATGCCGTTTTACATTGGAGAGAAATATGGGGCAACCGAAGCCGAAACCGGTTTGGTGTTGGCAAGTTATATTATAGCCACCTTGTTGGTTCGACCGTTTTCTGGCTATATTGTAGATGCGTTTTCGCGTAAAAAAGTGTACCTTATTGCGTATTTCTTTTTTGTTTTTGTTTACTTTGGATACATGTGGGCATCAACCATAATGCTTTTTGTTATTGCCAGAATGATGCACGGTGTTACTTGGAGTGTAATTACCACCAGTAGCAGTACCGTAGCTATTGATATTATTCCGGCAAAACGCCGAGGCGAAGGTTTGGGCTTTTTTGGTTTAACTACTACCATTGCCATGTCTGTTGGTCCGTTTATAGGATTGTATTTATACGAAAATTTCGAGTTTAAATATAATTTTTACAGTACCATTGTTGTTGGTATTTTAGGATTTATGACTGCATTAACCATTAAACTGCCAAAACGTGAATTTAAACCAAAACAAGTATTGTCATTAGATCGTTTTATTTTAAAACCTGCTCTTCCCATTGGTATAAACGTGTTGTTCATTGCCATTAGTTTTGGTATGCTGTTTACTTATGCCGCAAAATTTGGATTGAACGAATTAAAAATAAGCAGTACCGGCTTTTTCTTTTTATTTATGGCGATAGGTATGGCGGTATCGCGTTTTTTTGCAGGAAAACTGCTTGATAAAGGCTATGTAAACTACCTTATGCTTACTTCGTTGTTTATTATAGGGTTGGGCTACACCGCTTTTGGATTGGCTACATCAGAACTATTGTATTTTGGATCGGCATTGTTTATTGGTTTAGGATACGGTATGGCATCGCCATCGTTTCAAACCATGATTATCAATATGGGGACAAACGACCAGCGTGGAACAGCAAATTCTACCTTTTTCTCGTTTTACGATTTAGGCATCGGTATAGGTATGGTTGTCAGTGGTTTTTTAGCTACAATATTACCCGCCATAGGTAACTTGTTTGTATTGTGTGGTGTTTTATCGTTTGTAGCCTTGTTTTACTATTATTTTGTGTCGGCTAAAGTTTACGCCAGAAAAAAGTTAGCTGTTATGTAAAACTTTTCTAACTTTGTAATATGTCTGTAAATAAGCGTTTCATATCGTTGTTTTTTAGCATTTGCGTTCTTGTAACGTTGATGTTTCAATCTGTGCACACTTATTCGCATTTAATTACCGATTTTTTTAGTACCGATTCACATCACACTAAAAATGATCAATTGGCAAATCATCATTCTGATAATTGTCAGATTTGTCATTTTACCTTTAGTCCGTTTACAACTGTTACACCAGATGTAATCGTATTTTATTCTTCTATAACATATCCAAAATTAAACGCAAAGCATCATACTTCGTATGTAAATGTATCGTTTGATTTTATAGCGCTTCGCGGTCCGCCGGTTTTTGTTTAAACTGTAAGATTTATCGATGAATAAATTGTCATGTAAGTCATTCCGAACTTGATTTGGATATGAACTTGACTATTGACGAAGTATCGCTATTGTCAAGCTGAACTTGATTCAGCTTCTCATAATTATTTTAAAATAAATAATGAGATTCCAGATCAAGTCTGGAATGACATAAAAGTTCGTTTAGACAAACTTGGCATTTTAAGGACAGATTCATCAGTATAAATCAAATGAAAATCATTTACAAAAATTAAAAACTTCACAAAATGCGTTTATTACTAACGATTGCTTTGTGTGTGTTAAGCTATGGCGTTTTTTCACAGCATCAGTTAACGGGTGTTGTAAAAAACAGTTTGGGCGAAAACATTGCAGGCAGTCATGTTGATTTAAGCAGTAATTGTGTGGATACAGATGCATCGGGAACTTTTATTTTTACGGATCTGCAAAGCGGTACGTACACATTAAAAATTTCTGCAACTGGTTACGGCGTTTATCAGGAAAAAATTCATTTGAATCAGTCAAAACAAATTACGGTTGTTTTAAATGAAGAAGAAACCTTGGAAACCATAGTAATTCACACCGCACAGCAAAAAGCGTACAATCAGCAAAAAATCAATCAAAAATACCTACACGAAAACTACAGCAGCAGTTTGGCAAAAACGCTGGCAAATGTGGTAGGTTTAGATGCCGTTACTATTGGTTCGCAAACTGCAAAACCCATGATGCGCGGGTTGGGCTTTACACGAATGGCAGTTACTGAAAACGGTATTAAACAGGAAGGACAGCAATGGGGTGCTGATCATGGTTTGGAAATTGATGCTTTAACAACCGAAAGTGTAGAAGTTATAAAAGGAGTGGGCACCATTACGCACGGTTCTGATGCTATTGCCGGTGTGGTAGCGGTAAATAACGAACTTATACCAACCGATGGTTTTAAAGCGCAATATATTACAACCGCCCAAAGCGTGAACAAATCATGGGCAAACGCGCTGAATATGTCGTATAAAAAAGGCGATCATTTTTATAAATTCAAAACATCTTATACCACATTTGCCGATTTTAAGGTTCCTGTTGATGAAATTACCTATCTGGGAACAAAAATTCCGTTGACAAATGGAAACATGACCAATACTGCCGGAAACGAATTTTCGATTTACGGACAATGGGGTTATGTTAGAGATGATTTTCAGAGTATTTTAAGTATAAGCCAGTTTCAAAACAAATCGGGATTTTTTGCAGGTGCACACGGAATTCCTTCTGTAAACGATGCCAAACCAAATGGCAGCGAACGCAACATAGGTATGCCTAACCAACAAGTAAATCATTCAAAAGTTACCTATCATGCTAAGTGGTTTAACACGCACAGTGTATGGGATTTTAAGTTTGGTTTTCAACACAACCACCGCCAGGAAAACAGTTTGTTTCATTCGCACTATTCTAATGAAGTTGCACCAGAACAAAATCCGAATTTGGAATTAGATTTTAAGTTGAATACCTTAAATACCGAATTATCGTACAAAAAAGACTGGCTGTTAGATCATACCACAGTTTTAGGCGTTCAAAGTCAGTATCAAACCAACAATATAGCAGGTTATAGTTATTTAATGCCGGAATATGACCGTTGGAATTTAGGTTTTTTCGGTAAACATACTTGGGATTTTGCAACCGATTGGAATTTGGAATTAGGGGCAAGATACGATGCTGCCAATGTGAAAATTTCTGGGTTTTTCGATGAGGTTTTGTTCGATTATTTAAAAGCAAACGGAACAACAGATTTAGAAGCTCTAGAAAATGCGCAGCGAAGCATTGCTTTAGAAAAAGATTTTTCCAGAGGAAATGTGGCGCTAGGTGTATCCTATCAAATTTCAGAAAATTGGGAAAGTGCGTTTACAGCAGCATCAAACTTTAGGTTTCCAACGGCAATGGAATTAAGTGCCAACGGAATTCACCACGGCGCATTTCGTCATGAAAAAGGAAATCCAGATTTAGATGTCGAAAAAGGCTGGGCTTTTGATCTAAGTCAGCATTATCACAAAAATAATTTCAAAATAAATGCCAGCGCATACCTGTATTATTTTACCAATTATATTTTCTTAAAACCAACCAGCGTTTTTTCTATTTTGCCACACGGCGGTCAGGTTTATAAATACGATCAGTCAAAAGCAATGCTTACCGGTTTAGAGGTTGATGCGCATTACCAATGGAACAAATTTGGTTTTCAGGCACAGGCAGCGTATCTGTACAACCAACAAATAAACAACTTGGGAGTTAATTATCCGTTGCCGTTTTCAACACCAGTAAACGGACAATTAAAGATAAATTATAAAATTAACAACCTTAGGTTTTTTACACAGAATGAACTACAATTAAGCACAAAAGGGGCTTTACAGCAAAATCGTATCGCACAAAACGAGGAAGTAACACCGGGTTACACCATTGCAAACGCACAATTTGGTTCAACACTAAACTTTAAAGGTTTTAAACCGCAGATTCGTTTACAGGTGAACAATATTTTTAACACGGTTTACTACCACCACAACAGTTTTTACCGCGCTTTGGATATTCCGGAGTTTGGCAGAAACATTCAACTTTTTATAACAATACCCATTAATTAAAAAAGATCAAACATGAAAAAAATAATAAATTTAAGTTTCGCAATAATCAGTTTAATAGGAATTTCATCATGTTCAGATGATGATACGGTGGTTGATACAACAAAGCCAACCATTGAAATTATAACACCTACAGATCATCAGGAAGTTGATCTGGGATCTGTTCTTAATTTTAAAGCAAATTTGACAGATAATCTAGGTTTGGCAAGCTATAAAATAGAAATTCATTCGGCAGATGATGGTCATGAACATAAAGGAAATACCACTTTTTCAACAGATTTTACCTATCAGTCGGTAGGTGAAATTCCTGGTAACGCAAAGAACTATATGGTTGTAAAAGAAATTTCGGTTCCTGCCGATGCTACTCAAGAACATTATCATGTAGGTATTACGGTTTTAGATGTAAACGGAAACCAAAACCAGCAGTTTATTGAAATTTTTATAGGCGAAGAGCACGAGCATTAAAATAATACTTCTTAAATCCCAAATCGCAGGTTTGGGATTTTTTATTAAAACATTAACTAAAATACCCTGTTGAAGACTGTTTTGTAGATACTAAAATTTGAAATTATTCGTTTATATTTGACGATTAAATAAATTAAATCATGAAATTTTTTAAACAAATAAGTGTTTTGTTTTTGTTGGCAATCGCTTTTACTTTTGTTGGTTGTAACGATGAAGATCCCGATACTGTTGGTCCAACCATTGAAATTACCAATATTCCCGATAACAAAGAATTTAAATTTGGGGAAGATTTAACAATGAATTTTAAATTTACCGATCAAAGCGGGGTGTACGAATATTCTTATGAAATTTATTCAAAAGATTTTCTACCGAAAGAATTTCATCTAAAAGAAAAACTGTTCGATTTAAATGGATATTTTACCGAAATAAATCAAGTTCAAGCGGTGATTCTACCTGCAAAATCTGATACCGAAACCTATGCAGAAGGAGAATATCTTATTAAGGTGCGCGCGTCAGACGTTAATTTAAAAGTATCTACCTATTACAAGCCTATAAAAATTGTTTATCCGGCAGCGGAATAATTTCTAAAAATATGAAAAAGAAAATAGCAACCTTAATTTTAATGGCATCGGCAGTCGTTGTTTCCTGTAAAGACGATGACAACGTAAGCGATGTGAAAAAATTACCAAAAACCATTACCAGCGCCAACAGTAATTTATCGTTTACTTACAGTACCAACGGGCAGTTGGTGAAGGTAACCGATAAAGATTCTGAAACCGAATACAGCGAAACTATTTTTACGTACGACAGCAACGGCAAGGTAATTAAGTTTGTAAATGTGTATAACGGTATAGAAGGAACCGAAACAGAATCGTTTAGCATAACGTATCCTACAGCTAATCAGGCAAAAGTTACCGATGAAGACAGTGACTATATACTGGTGAATTTTAATGAAAAAGGGCAGGTTTTAAATTTTAATAATTTTGGCGATCTTACCACGTTTACTTATGATGCCAAAGGAAATATTGTAAAAATTGCCGATGAAAATTCAACAACCACTGCAAGTTATAATAACGATAAAGGTATTTTAAGTGGCACAACTTCACCTAAATGGGTGTTGCTTTTAACCGATTTTGATCTGTACTATTTTGCCGAAAACAATCCGGTATCGGTTAATAGCGTATCACAATACAACGGTACAACCTATACGTATTCCGAAGCATATTCGTATCCTATAGAACATGTAATTGAAGGCTATCCAACACGAATGTCTGTGAATTATACCGAAGACGGATCTACTACTAACGAAATTTATACCGTTAACTACTAAATATCAATTTATTAATAAAAAAAACTCCTTTCTTGTTTATATGGAAAGGAGTTTTATATTTGTACCGAATTTAGAAATATTGTAATGAAAAAAATAATCTCTGCAACTCTGCTTTTTGTTGGTTTTGCATTTATTTCTTGCGACAAAGATAAAGAGGAACAAGAAGATCAAAATAACAACACAATTTATCTTCCTGCAAAAATATACGGCGACAGCGGTCCTGTAACTTTTAAATACGATGATAAAAACAGAATTAACGAAATGAGAGAAGGCGATTCTGATTATACCATTACTACCACACTAAACTATACCGGCGATTTAGTAACTTCGGCAAAAGTTGAAGAAGTTACTACAGAAAATACATACAAAGCTGATTATACTTTTACTTATCAAGGAAATAATGTAATGATTTCTTATGATGATGATCCAGAGCCTGTAGATGCTTTTACTATTGATGCTAAAGGTAGATTAGTAGGTTACGATGGCGGATCAATCACTTACGATTCCGCAGGAAATATAAAGAAACTAACCAATCCTTATGATGAATATTCTTTTGATTATGATACCAAAAACGGCATCTTTAAAAATGTAAAAACGCCCCAATGGCTGTATGTTTATTTGTTAGATGATTACTTCTTTTATTTGGTTAACAACTGTGTGAAAATTGATTATAAAGATTTAGAATCATCAGAAACCAACACCCAAACAATCACTTATACTTACAATACCGATAATTTTCCTGAAAAAATATTGTTTTCAAACGAAGATTATTACATAAAAGTAGAATACACTAAAAAATAATTTTAATTCTTATATACTTATGAAGAAATTAGTATTAACGGCATTTGTAGCGGCCGGATTAATGTTCACATCTTGTAAAGATGATGATAACAATGAAACAGAAGCAGGAACAGTAGATATTACTAAAATGTACCTGCCATTAAAAATTACAGCAGATGGTTATACAACAACTTTTACATACAATAACAAAGCACAATTAACTAAAATTGTTGAAACCGATGGCTATGAATACACATTTTCTTATTCTGGCGAACAATTGGTTGAAGCTACTGCTACAGAAAATAATATAAAAACGTTCTATACTTTTTCACAATCTGGAACAAAATTAACTGTTAATATGAAAGCTACTTTTAACGGGCAAACTCATAACGACACTGAGATATTAACATTAGACAGCAAAGGAAACTTACTTAACGATGGCTATTTTAATTATACTTACGACACCAACGGTAATATAACTAAAATGAAAAGCGATGATAGTGAGGAGGTTATTGTTAAATACGATGATAAAAACGGAATCTATAAAAATGTAAAATTACCACAGTGGGTTTTTGCTTACATTACATCAGAACAACTTAATATAGTTAATAATGTAGTAAATATTAATTACGAAGATTCAGATTTTCCAGAAGATAATTTTACCGGAACGGTAACTTACAATTACAATGCAGACAATTATCCTGTTAAAATGGTAGCGAAATCTACTTTAGAAGATGATTTTACTCAAACAATTGAATACACCAAAAAATAATCTTTTATCAGATAAAAACTAAAAACTTGCCCACCTCGGCAAGTTTTTTTATTTTGCAGTTTGTCAAAAACATAATCATGAAAAAATTAGTTTACTCTATTTTTATTGCTTCGGTTCTATGCCCAACCGTAAATGCTCAAACAAATCAAATGAAATATCCTGCAACAAATATAAACGAAGTAGTAGAAACCTACTTTAATACAAAAGTAACCGATCCGTATCGTTGGTTAGAAGACGACCGATCTGCCGAAACAGCCGCTTGGGTAAAAGCACAAAACAACGTAACTTTTGCTTATTTAGATCAGATTCCTTACCGCGATCAGTTAAAAAAACAGCTGACAGAAAAATGGAATTACGAAAAAATTAGTGCTCCGTTCGTAGAAGGCGATTATACGTATTATTTTAAAAACGATGGATTGCAAAATCAGTCCGTATTGTATCGTAAAGACAAATCAGGTAAAGAAGAAATGTTTTTAGATCCAAACACCTTTTCAAGTGATGGAACAACATCTTTAGCCGATGTTTCTTTTACCGAAGATGGAAGTTTGGTTGCTTATGCTATTTCTGAAGGTGGAAGTGATTGGCGTAAAATCATAGTTTTAAATGCAAAAGACAAGTCGGTTATTGGCGAAACCTTAATCGATGTGAAATTTTCAGGAATCAGTTGGTACAAAAACGAAGGATTCTATTATTCAAGTTACGATAAACCAACAGGATCAGAATTATCGGCTAAAACTGATGAACATAAATTGTATTATCATAAACTAGGAACACCACAAGCAACCGATCAAATTGTTTTTGGCGAAAAATACAAACGCCGTTATGTGGGCGGATATGTTACCAATGATCAAAAATATTTGGTGGTAACAGCTGCAAATGCTACATCGGGTAACGAATTGTACATTCAAGATTTAACAAAAGCAAACAGCCAGATTCAAACAATTGTTACCGGGTTTGATAACGATTATTCTATTGTTGATTCTAAAGACGGAAAACTATATATCGAAACAAATTTAAAGGCTCCGAATAAGAAATTAATGGTAGTAGATGCCGTAAAAGTTATAAATTTGAATGCTTGGGAAGATCTTATTTTAGAAAGTGATAATGTACTTGATTTATCTAAAGCGGGCGGTTACTTCTTTGCTCATTATATGAAAGATGCCGTTTCGGTGGTAGAACAATTCGATTATTCAGGGAAATTTATTCGTAAAATTGAGTTGCCAGGCTTGGGAACAGCGAGTGGTTTTGGAGATAAAAAAGACGCCAAAGATTTGTACTTTTCGTTTACAAACTATATCACTCCGGGTACCATTTATAAAATGAATATTGCTTCAGGTAAATCAGAAGTGTATCAAAAACCAAAAGTGAAATTCAGTCCAGAAGATTACGAATCAAAACAAGTATTCTATACATCTAAAGATGGCACCAAAGTTCCAATGATGATTACTTATAAAAAAGGAACCAAATTAGACGGAACCAACCCTACCATGTTATATGCTTACGGAGGTTTCAACGTATCGTTAACTCCGAGTTTTAGCATTGCTAATGCCGTTTGGTTAGAAAACGGTGGTGTGTATGCGGTACCAAATTTACGTGGTGGTGGCGAATACGGTAAAAAATGGCACGATGCCGGAACCAAAATGAAAAAGCAAAATGTGTTTGATGATTTCATTGCAGCAGCAGAATATTTAATTGAAAACAAATATACTTCATCAGAAAAATTAGCCATTCGCGGTGGATCAAACGGTGGATTATTGGTTGGTGCAACCATGACCCAGCGTCCTGATTTAATGAAAGTAGCTTTGCCAGCTGTTGGAGTTTTAGATATGTTGCGTTACCATACCTTTACAGCCGGAGCAGGTTGGGCGTACGATTACGGAACAGCCGAAGATTCTAAAGAAATGTTCAACTACTTAAAAGGATATTCTCCTGTCCATAACGTAAAAGAAGGAGTTTCGTACCCAGCAACTATGGTTACTACGGGAGATCATGACGACCGGGTAGTTCCTGCACACAGTTTTAAATTTGCAGCAGAATTACAAGCGAAAAATCAAGGAAACAACCCAATGTTGATTCGTATTGATGTGAATGCAGGGCACGGAGCCGGAAAATCGGTTCAACAAACCATTAACGAAAATGCAGATATACAAGCGTTTACACTTTGGAATATGGGTGTTACTGAATTGTAGTTTACGCGAATGTGTCACTCTGAACTTGATTCAGAGTCGCATTTTAATAACAAAAAATCCATCGTTTAAAGCGATGGATTTTTTTATTTTGCAGGTTGATCTCCGTTTGCCAACGAAAATTTAATCGATTTTTTCGGATAGTCTTCTACACTCATATTACTCGGATTGTTAATGAGTTTTTTGATGCTGATTTTATCTCCCAAATTAAAATTTTCGGTAACCATTTTATAGTCTAACAAATACGGACCACAGAAAAAATTTCCTTTTTCATCCTTTTCTATAATACCTTGATATAAACCTTCTTTCGTTTCTTTTCCCATAAAAATGTAATTTAACTACAAAGATACAGACATTTTTATGATTGTGCAGAATTATATTATTATTTGAAAAGCGTAACTTTATAAAATCAAACATTCAATAAACAATATGTCAACAAAAGCTTACGCAGCCTTTTCAATATTCATTTTACACGCATAATTATTTTGAAAAGAAAAATATGGGCAAATGGTTAAGCAGGCATCCAAGTGAATCTTTAGTTATGTGGGTGTCAACAAAAAAATAAAAATCAAACAAAAGACTTTACAAAACGAACTTTAGAGTTCGTTTTTTATTTGTGAAAACTAACAACTTTTAAAAAATCAATAAATACTAAAAACACAAATTAATCGTTACCTAATTAAGGAAACACTATAACATGAAAAAAAAATTTTTGCTGCTTTTCTTTGTAGCAACCAATGCTATTGCGCAGACATCTATTTCCGAAACTGATAAAATAGCTGCTTGGACCAAAACTTGGGGCTTTTTAAAATACTTTCACCCCGCAGTCACACATGGAACAATGGATTGGGATCAAATTTATTTAAATGAGTTAGATTCACTGGAAAAGATTTATTCTAAAGAAGATTTAAACCTTCAATTTATAGATATAATCAAAAATTTGAATAGTAAAAGAGAAACGTATGTAAATCCAGCGGAAACAGAGTTTGTAGATACAATAATAAATAATCTATACAACTCTGATCAATTCTCAGATGAACTGATGCAATATTTTAAAGAAATTGCATTAAAAAGAATAAGTGGCAAAAACAGATTTTTAGATTTTAATGAGATTGATCATCCTGTGTTTTTAGAAAAAGATACCTACAAAGACATACACTATCCCTCGAAACTAATTAGATTATTAGCACTCGCAAGAATCTGGGCAACAATAGAATATTTTTCTCCACATAAAAACCGTATTGAATTAGGTTGGCAAAATGTTTTAGAAAATCAAGTTCCGAAATTCGAAAGGGCTCAAGACAGTTTAGAGTATTACAAAGCAATTCTTAATACTTTCTCTTATTTACGTGACTCCCATTCATCACTTACATTTCATCCTGATAAATATTCTCCTTTAGGAGATAAAGGTTTTCAACTTTATTTTCAACTAATCGACGGTAAAGTAGTTGCAACAAATTTTTTACCTCAAAGCAGATCGCTTAAAGAGAAAGACCAAATAGAATATGGTGATATTCTTTTAAGTATTGATGGTATTTCTGTTGATAATCTTCTAAATGAATACAGACAATTTGTTGGAGGATCTCATAAAGCGTCGAGAGATAAGTTTATAAAATCTAATTATCTAAGATTGGGTTGGAATGACACAGTTGAAGTTGAAGTTGAGAGAAATAGTAAAGTCAAAAAATTAACACTTCATAGATACACAGGAAATTATATATCAAAATTAATTTCAGATGAACTTGTAGCTACAAGTTGGAAAGAAGTTGATAAAAATATTGGATTTATAAGAACAGATCTTATGACCAATGAAGAATTTTATAAAGCTATGAGAAAATTAAAGAAAAAAAAGGCTTTAATAATTGACCTCCGTCATGGCTATAATTTCGATAAACTCAATTCCGAAGTGTTAGCATACTATTTTTCGTCTGAAGAACAAAAATATGCGCACATGTATAACATTAGTAAAGACATTCCTGGGAGATTTTATGAAATTAATCCCGTTTTCATGATTGGTATAAAACAAAAACCAAAGTACAATGGAAAATTGATTATTTTGATTGACGAATATGTACAAAGTGCATCAGAAACAGCTCTATCATCTATAGAAACATTTCCAAACGTTACACTTATTGGACAACCTACAGCTGGTTCCAATGGCAATGCTGCTTTAATCAATTCTCCTGGCAATTATTCGGTCTACTTTACAGCTGCCGACATGAGTTACCCTGATGGAACATCAGCAGTTGGCGATGGAATTCAACCCGATATATATGTAAAAAAAACTATTGAAGGAATTAAAACTAATAAGGACGAAGTTTTAGAAAAAGCAATTGAGTATGCAAAAAATAATTAATTAGATTAACTTTTGTCAATCTTTACTCTAAAGATAGTAATCATATTAAAAAAATAGATTAGGATTTTAAATCTTTCCCTAACTTTATAAAATTAAACATTCAATAAACAATATGTCAACAAAAGCATACGCAGCCTTTAATGCGTTAGATCCGCTAGGCACACATACTATAGAACGAAGAACTTTAAACGCGAAAGACGTTTTTATTAAAATAGAATATTGCGGCGTGTGTCACAGCGATTTGCACACAGCAAAATCAGATTGGGGACCAGCCAATTATCCCGCTGTTCCAGGTCATGAAATTATTGGTCGAGTAGAAGCTGTTGGAACCGAAGTAACCAAATTCAAAATCGGCGATGTTGTAGGCGTAGGTTGTATGGTAGAATCGTGCCAGCATTGCCATTCGTGCGATGAAGGTTTAGAGCAATATTGCGAAAATGGTTTTACAGGAACTTATAATTCTAAAAACTCCAAATACGGTGGAATTACCTATGGCGGTTATTCAGAAAACATTGTAGTTGAAGAAGATTTTGTTTTAAACGTGCCAACCAATCTACCGTTAGAAAACGTTGCGCCTTTATTGTGTGCCGGTATTACTACTTGGTCGCCTTTACGTCATTGGAACGTGAAAAAAGGCGATAAAGTGGGCGTAGTAGGTTTAGGCGGTTTGGGTCACATGGGCGTTAAGTTTGCCAAAGCAATGGGTGCGTATGTGGTTATGATTACAACATCGGCAAGTAAAGGTGAAGATGCCATGAAATTAGGAGCCGATGAGGTGTTGATTTCGAAAGATGCAGAACAAATGAAACAACACAATTATAGTTTCGATTTTCTGTTGAACACTATTCCAGTAGCTCATGATGTAAATCCGTATTTGTTGTTATTGAAATTAGATAAAACCATGTGTATGGTTGGTGCCATAGAACCGTTTCCTATTCACGGTGGCGTGTTGATTAACAAACGCAGAAACATTGCTGGCTCTTTAATCGGTGGTATTAAAGAAACACAGGAAATGCTTGATTTTTGTGGTGAACACGGAATTGTATCCGAAGTAGAAGTGATCCAAATGCAAGAAATAAACGAAGCTTATGTGCGTATGCAACAGTCTGATGTTAAGTATCGTTTTGTAATTGATATGAAAACGTTGTAGTTAAATCACATTAAAATGTCATTCCGACGAAGGAGGAATCTTTCAGATTCTTCACTTCACTACGTTATGTCAGAACGACATTCGTAACTCTATTCTGAAGAATTATAACCAATTTATTAGATACTAAATTAGTTGTGTTATACGTTATTGCTTTAAAATAGAATCATTATGAAAAAAGCAGTCATAAACATTTTAGCATTGGCCTCGGTAATAACAACAGTGTTTTTTTTGTTAGATAGCGATCCTATTCAGCCAAATGTATTAATGCGTTTTGTAGAATATGTAGCCATGTTAACTATAGTTTTTACTCTTTTATCTGGATTTTATTTTGGACTAATAACAATTATCAAAAGAATACAAATTATAAAATAAGCAAAAGCTCTTGATTTTCAAGAGCTTTTGCTTATTTTTCAAAACCTTTAAAATTTTCATTTACAATGCGTTTCCATTCCGGATGTTTTTTAACGTACGCAAATACATACGGACAAATTGGATATAAGGTAAACTTATTTTTTTCTAAATACTGTAATGTTTTTTCTACCAAAACAGCTGCAATTCCACGTCCTCCTAATTCTTCAGGAACTTCGGTATGTATTAACTTTATAACATCTGTTCCTCTTTGGGTAAAGTCGATAATTGCGATATGACCGTCAATGGTTAATTCAAAACGTTTACTTTCATCATTTTTTATGACTTCTAAGTCGTTAAATTCTTCTTTCATGATTTTTTGTTTTTGTAAAGATAAAAATTGCGAAGTTTAGGTTACTTAATTCAGATTAATTTAAACAAAAGCAGAAAATCCGGTAATGCTTCTACCGACAATTAACGAATTAATTTCTTTGGTTCCTTCGTACGAGTAAATTGCTTCGGCATCTGCTAAAAAACGTGCTACATTATATTCAAGTAAAATACCGTTTCCGCCCATCACTTCACGAGCTCTTGATACAATATCCCGAGTTCGCATAGTACAGAAAACCTTTGCTAACGAGGCATGTTCGTCTTTCAATTTTCCAGCATCCTGCAATTCAGACAATCGAAAAACCATGGTTTGCATGGCTGTTAAATTCGATAACATTTCTACCAAATGATTTTGGATTAATTGAAACGCAGCAATAGGTTTTCCAAATTGTTCGCGTTGCGTGGTATAAGCCAACGCATTTTCGTAGGCACCACGTGCGCAACCAACCGCCATCCAAGCAACTCCGGCTCGTGTAGCTTGCAGAACTTTGGCAGTATCTTTAAAACTATTTGCATTTTGTAATCGATCTTTTTCATCAATCATACAATCGGTTAAGGTAATCAACCCGTTTTGAACAATGCGCAATGCCATTTTATCTTTAATCTTTTCTACAGAAAACCCTGGAGTTTCGGTTCGAACAATAAAGCCTTTTACTTGGTTATCTGCTACATCACGTGCCCAAATAATAACAATATCAGCAAAAGTTGCGTTGCCAATCCATTTTTTTTGTCCGTTTAATTTCCAACCGTTTTCTGTTTTTTCGCAAGTCGTGGTTAAACCACCGGCAGCGCCTGATCCAACTTCGGGTTCAGTTAATCCGAAAGCTCCAATTTTTTCGAATTTTTGTAATTTGGGCAGCCATTCTTGTTTTTGTTCTTCCGATCCGCAACGATAAATACTTCCCATACACAAACCACTTTGTACGCCGAAAAAAGTAGCAATAGAAGCATCAACTCGAGCCAGTTCGCAAGCGATAATTCCTTCTAATAAAGACGATTTTCCTGCACAGCCGTAGCCATCGAAGCTTAATCCGGCAATATTTAGTTCGGCTAATTTTGGAATAATTTCTTTAGGAAATTCATCATGAAGCCAATATTCGTTTACAATCGGAGCGATTTCTTTTTCCATAAAGGCTCGAACTTTTAACTGTAAAGCTCGATCATCCGCAGAAAGTTTATCGCCAATATCATAAAAATCGGCATCGATTGGTGGAACTTCAT
>JBEBXO010000037.1:0-23999 GCA_040391585.1 Paenimyroides ummariense
CGTTCAACGGACTTTCATCTCGTGCCCTCCGGGCAAGACGAAAGCTTAGTTATTAGCAGAAGTGTTTTTATGCAAATGTTGAGTTTCTTAGTTTTTCTTTGTCAATTCCTGCGTTTTCAGAAAACCATTCTAAAATCACATCTTTAAATTCAATTTTGTTAAAAGTATTTTCGCTATTTCTGATTTTAAAATAGTTTTGAGCCGTATTTTTTTCAATAATTTCTCGTACTGTTCGCTTGTCTAACCTATTTGTAAATTTTGTTAGGTAAAATCCTAAAACTGAAATTAATATTCCGAATATTGCAATTTTCCAATTGATAAATAAACCGATAAAAGAAATTACTAACGAGAAAAATAAAATATTAATTGTTATTTGGCTTGGAGCTATAACTTCAATTTTATAACCTAATTGATTCTCGATTCGTTTTAAGACTTTTCTTCTGTTTCTTTTTGGGAAAATAGTTTTCAAATCAGTTTCTGGCTTAATTTCATTTCTGTTAATTATTTTTTCAGTTTTTACTGCGTTTCTAAATTGATAAAATGCTCTTTGGCTTGTACATAAATTGTCATTTTCTAAATTCATCTTTGAAATAATCAATTCACTAAATTCATTGAAGTCATTTAGTTTTTCTGTTTCATCATTTTCAAGTTTGATTTTGAAAGTTTCTTCAAACATTGGTAATATATCTTCAATGTTTTCTATTTCAAATTGGTCTAATTTGGTAGTATTCATTTATGCGCAATTTTTTGAAACATTTCTGCTAACGGGCCGCGGCTTTGCGAGAGTGGCGGATTAGAAAGCCTAAACTTTCAATTTTACACTAACTTAAGCAACAGCTTTTTTTATATTTACTAAAATAATAAAAAAGGAAATATAAAAAGCTGTTGCGGATAAAAATGCACAAACTTTCTATATTTCCCTTAACCCGCCATTTCGCAAAACCGATGTTACACGATGGCTTTATTTTTTATAAGCTTGATCTTTATAAATTTCAATAAATTCTTCGGCTTCTTTCATAGAGTTTGGAAATTCCGCATATTCATTGGTTAATTTTCCATCATCAATCTTGTAAATATGTTGAAAAGGAAAACCGTTTTCGATTAAAAACTTAACTGTTTCCCAAGCTTTTTTATCGTTTTTTTTCGGTGCTCTAAATCTATGAGATAATAAAGTCATAGGTTTTCCACATTCAGGACAAGGATATGAAAGTTCTGAACCTAAATCAATATCACGGTTGAATGAAATTTTACATTCTAAACATACTTTTTTATATCCCATTTTTTGAGATTTTATTTCTAAAGATAATAAGTAGAATAATTATTACAATATCAGCATATATTAAAGTTTTCAAATTACTTATTGATTCACATAAATTGTTACCAGTTATTTTTGATATGCATTCAGTTGGAGAATCAGTTTCGTATTTTAAACTTACCATTGTATTAATAATTCCGAAATAAAATATTGGAATTAGAATAATCAAAATTATGATTAATATGTAAAAGTATTTTTTCTTCAATTTATACGCAGAGTTGGGAAAGCTTTCGTGTAACTCTCAAATATACGCAACTTTCTATAAAAACCAAATAAAAAGTTAAATTAAATGTTGTTTGTTGGAAATGAGTGAATTAATCGTGATAAATAATTGCGTATTTAGTATTGTGAATAGAATTTTTATGTAATTTTATATTTGTTACAATACAAAATACGAATTTTATGGGCGCAAATAATATTGTTAAATTTAATTATTTAAATTATCAATTCTCGCAGGGAATTCATAAGGAGAAAAAAGTTATTTGGATTCATTTTCCATATAATTCAGTGGTGTTAAGTCAGCTTAAAAATGTGGTGGATGTAAATTGGAGTCAATCAGTAAAAAAGTGGTATGTGGCAGATACACCACAATGTAGAAACTTGTTTAATTTACCTATAAAATATTCTGCTAAAAGTGCCTTTACACAGGTCGCCGCCATAAATCAAATAGAACTTAAACGCTATACCGATCAATTAAAACTTAAGGGATATAGCGTTAATACCATTAAAACATATACAACCGAATTTGTTCAATTGCTTAAATTTCTCGAAACTTATCCCGTGTATGATTTGTCTACAGAAAAACTGCGTGGATATTTTCTTTATTGCATCGATACCTTAAAATTATCCGAAAATCTGATCCACAGTCGTATGAATGCCGTTAAGTTTTATTTTGAACAGGTTTTATACCGTGAACAATTTTTCATGGATATTCCCCGACCTAAAAAACCTAGTATTTTACCCAAGGCTATTTCAACGCATGATATTAAAAAAATGCTTAAAACCATTGAGAATAAAAAGCATTTGCTGTTACTTAAAATGTGCTACGGTATGGGGTTGCGTGTGAGTGAATTGGTACATCTTAAAATTACCGATATTGATAGTAAACGTATGCAGGTGTTAATTTGCGCGGGTAAGGGTAAAAAAGATCGGTACACCGTTTTGCCTGAATCGGTTTTAGAAGAATTACGAGCTTATTATAAGGAGTATCGACCAAAAACGTATTTGTTCGAAGGGCAAAATGGTGCACAATATTCGGTTCGATCGGTTCAGCAAGTATTTAAAAATGCCATGAAAAAAGCCAATATAAATAAAAGAGTAGGGGTGCACAGCCTGCGACATTCGTATGCCACACATCTTATTGAACAAGGAACCGATATTCGATTTGTGCAAGATTTATTAGGTCATAAAAATATCAAGACTACTATGATTTACACAGGTTTAACCGATGCCGCCAAACGAAAAATCATCAGTCCGTTAGATCATTTGTAGAAAAATGAAGTTTTTAATCTGTAATCGCATTTAAGTCGATAAATGGTTATTTTATTACAGAAGTTCACATTCGCTTCATAGATATTAATTGGATTCTTCTAAAAAAACGTATTTATCAGATATTTAGATCTAAAATCTGTGCATCTGTGGTATAATAATACACAAAAATAATCTTTAAACCACCAAATATTCCACCAAAAAGTACCATCCGGCTAAAGTAATAAACGAAATAGGAATGCCGTAACCCACCATCATATTGCTTAATTCGGGTTTTAATCCGTAGGTCGATGCTAAGATCGATCCTGTAATCATAGGTGCCATCGCCGCTTCAATGATACATACTTTGGTAGCCAAATCGGTTCTGCCTAATACAAAATAAAACAGGGTTAAAATGACTAAAGGTAAAATTATGAGCTGGAACGATAAACCTAAAAACAAAAATTTAAAATGTTTGCTGTACGATTTAAATTTCAATTGATACCCCACAGATATTAAAGCGATGGGTGAAATGGTTGCTGATAATTGTTTAAAAGTATCACTGATTGCTGTTGGAAAATCGATCTTTAAAATCATCAATATCAATCCTACAAAAAAAGCTAATAAAGGCGGAAAAGTAAACATTTTGCGCAGTATAGAATCGCCAGTGCCTTTTTGATTGGAGTATAAGGTTGCAACCAAAACACCAACGGTTGAAAGTGCAACGAATGTTCCAGGTAGATCAATAATAATCAACGTGTTTAATCCTTCATCGCCATATAAAGCCTGAATTACGGGTATGCCAACAAACGAAGTGTTTCCTAAACCCGCAGTTATTATTAAACATCCGGTTAATTTTTTAGACCAGTTATAGATCTTTCCTAAAGAATTGAATAACAGAAACGATAATCCAAAGGCAATCCAAGCTACAGATGCCGGTAAAAGTAAATCCCAACTTAAGGTTATTTTTGGCAGATAGTAAAGCGCCATTGCGGGCAAAGCCACAAATAAAATGTATTGATTTAATACAACAGCGGTATTTTTGGGGAAATTATTGATGCGTTGGATACCGATTCCGATAAATAAACACAAAAATAACAGAAGGATGCTTGACATGGATTTTATTATAAAAAGGGCTCCTTAAATTGTCATTCTGAATGTAACGAAGTGAAATGAAGAATCTCAACTAATTAGTAAAGATTCCTCATTTAGCCAATGCTGAGTTTGCAGAAATATCTGAATGACAATTTTGAGATAGCTCTTTTGTTTTTATTTAGATACAGGCGTGCCGTATAAATCAAATTCGGTGGCATCGTAAATTTCAATATCTGCAAATTCACCTGTTTTTAGATAGTATTTAGTTACATCAATCAACACTTCATTGTCCACATCAGGTGAATCAAATTCGGTTCTTCCTACAAAATGATTTCCTTCTTTTCTATCGATGATACAACGGAACGTTTTACCGATTTTTTCCTGATTCAGTTCCCATGAAATCTGTGCCTGAATGTCCATAATTTCGTTGGCACGTGCTTGTTTTACTTCTTGTGGTACGTCGTCTTCTAATAAATAAGCATGTGTGTTTTCTTCGTGCGAATAGGTAAAACAACCCAAACGTTCAAAACGCATTTCCTGTACCCAGTTTTTCAAAATTTCGAAATCTTCTTGGGTTTCTCCCGGATAACCAACAATCAACGTGGTACGAATAGTCATTCCTGGTACTGCAACTCTAAAATCTTTTAAAAGTTGCGTGGTTTTGGCATAAGTAGTTCCACGACGCATCGATTTTAATACGTTATCGGCAATGTGCTGTAACGGAATGTCGATGTAGTTACAAATTTTTGGTTCGCGTTTCATCAATTCCAAAACGTCCATAGGGAAACCGGTAGGGAAGGCGTAGTGTAAACGAATCCATTCAATACCTTCTACTTTTACCAAATTTTCTAACAATTCGGCTAAGTTTCTTTTTTTGTATAAATCTAATCCGTAATAAGTTAAATCTTGTGCAATTAAAATTAATTCTTTTACACCATCACGAGCTAAACCTTCGGCTTCTTTAACCAATTTTTCAATCGGTTGCGAAACGTGTTTACCACGCATTAGCGGAATGGCACAAAACGAACACGGACGGTCACAGCCTTCAGCAATTTTTAAATAGGCGTAATTTTTTGGCGTAGTAGTTAAACGTTCGCCTAATAATTCGTGTTTATAATCGGCACCCAACGCTTTTAACAATAAAGGCAAATCGGTTGTTCCGAAATATTGATCAACATCTGGAATTTCTGATTCTAAATCGGGTTTGTATCGTTCAGATAAACATCCGGTTACAAAAATCTTATCAACCAAACCATTTTCTTTCTTATCAACATATTCTAAAATGGTATTTACCGATTCTTCTTTGGCATTGTTGATGAAACCACAAGTGTTTATAACCACAATATTGGCTTCGTCGTTCATTGCTTCGTGGGTAACGTCTTTGCCACTGGCTTTTAACTGCCCCATAAGCACTTCGCTATCGTACACATTTTTAGAACACCCTAAGGTAACTACGTTGATTTTATTTTTCTTTAATGATTTAGTTCTCATAGATTTAAAATTGAGGATGCAAAATTACGACTTTAATTTATATTAAACCGTTAATAATTACAATTTAAAAATTCCGCCTACAACCAACACGCTTTCTACAAATGTAAAATGATGTTTGGCGTATTCGTCTGCATTTGTGGTGATTGGTGTTTTTAAAATGTTGATAAAACCTGCTTTGGCTTCGTACTGAACAAAAAAGTGTTTGAACAAAGTTACATTGGCTCCAATTTTTCCAGAAACACCAAAACCTGCTACTTTAAATTCATCGTTGCGTTCTCTACCTAAAACGGTTGCATTGGTGCGTGGAAACAAAATTCCAGTTCCCACACCGGCAAGGGCGTTAAACTGAACTTTATCGGTATTGTAAATACCTACAAAACGAGAAATATCTTCGGTACGTGCTAATTCTAAATTCACATAGTTTAATCCGTCTGTATGTTCAAACTTTAAAAAATCTTCGGTTAATTTGGTATTGCCGTTTTCTAAAACTTCGCCATAACTTCCTTTATTTGGGTAATTCCCTTCTACATAAGCTTCCTGATCGTTCACCATTACATATTTCATGTGGTCAAAACCAAACGAAATACTGTATTTATCGGTAAAGTAATATCCTAAACGAAAATTTGTTTGGGGAATCGTCATTCGGGTTGGGTTTATATAATCAATATGCCAGCCTTTAGGTTTGTCTACCGCTTTTGCATCGTGCACGGTAAAATCAAAATCGTTCCCTTTAAAATGTATGTCCGAAGAAGAATAATACCCGCGATTGGCTCCCCAATATAAAAAGATTTTGCCTTTGTTGCCCGATGTATAAGGATTTGAAACTACCTCTTGTGCTTTTGTTTGTAGCGATGTAACCAATAAACTGGCTAATACGAAAAGAGATGGGAATGCTTTCATGTAATTCTAAAATTTTTGCAAAGATACTATAAAAAAAGTCCTTACGTAATTCAAGTAAGGACTAATTTTATCGATCTGTTTTTCTAAAAACTTGCAGTATACGTTAAGCTGATGTTGTGGTTTTTAGATTGAATGTCGGCTACACCGTTTGTGCCCGAACTTATTATGTTTTGTTGCAAATCTTGCTGCCAGAATTGGTATCCTAAATCTATGCGCGATGCGCCAAAACTATAACCTAAACCACCGCTGTAGCTTGTTAAGTCGCCAATGGTTTGTTTGTTTTTGTACGGACTGTCGGCAAAGCGGTAACCTGCACGCAAACTAACTCTGTCAATACGGTATTCGCCACCAATTCTAAATTCGTTGGTTGCCTGCATGGCGTTTTTGTAATAGTTGTTTACAAGACTGTAATCGGCACCGTTTGCACGGTATTCTGTAGTACTGTAATCTTTACGGGTATAATCAACACTTAACAAACCTTTGCTGCCAAATACATAAGCAATACTTCCTGTAAACGTTCCCGGATTTTTAATCGAATACTTGTTGTATAAGGTTACAAGGTTAGGATCTATATTGTATATTTCATTAACACCGTTTTGTAATATGTTGGTTTGCAAACTTTGCGAAAATTCATCTTGCAGACTCATCCATGTAGGCGATTGGTACGATGCACCTATTCTTAATTCCTCGGTTGCCTTTACGATTCCTCCTAAATTAAACGAGAATCCCGATCCGTAAGTGTAGGTGTGGTTGGTAAACAAAAGCTCTTGGTAGCCTTCTGTAACTGCCGAACGGTTTTCTTCATAAATTGCCGTCGAAGTCATGTAATCAATAAAATGTACATTTAAGTTGGCGCCTAAATATACTTTTTTGTTAATATCAAAACCTACATTCCCTGTCAATTGATTGTTAAAACCTGTTACATAAGTTTCGTTTTCCTGATAAAAACTGCTTCCGGCACCATTAAGGCTGTAGTTTGTTCCGTTGTCATTAATTAAATAACCTTGGTATGCCAACATTGCCTGTTGTGCAGAAAAACCGTTTTGTACCGTATTTAAATAATCGTATAAATCGGTGATCGATTCGCCTTCTCTTGTTTGTACGTAATCAACGGGAATGCTACTGCCGTTGTTTCCAAAGTTAGCATGATCTAAAAAATAGTTAGTAACCGATTGATTGCTGATTCCGCTGCTGAAATAACGGTCGTTAAAACGGTTGTTGGTATGATAACCTAAACCTATGGTCACTTTTTTTAATGCCTGATCTTGATTTTTAGAATCGATTACAAACACGGCTCCAAAATTAGATAGGTTCAAGTCGCTTTCTTTTCCGGTAGATTCGTTTCCGTTAAAAAGTGAATTATTTTTCTGAATCTGCACATTTCCTGTAAAACTAAAATTGTTGTAATTGAACAATGCCGAACCTGCCGGGTTGATTTGCAATGCCGAAACATCGCCTCCCAAAGCACCAAAAGCACCGTTTAGTGCATTAAAACGAGCCGATCCGTTTACCTGTTGCGATCCCATTCTAACAGCATCTGCCGGATTGAATTCTTGTGCCTGTGTTTGTAAAAATCCGCAAACGGCTAGCAGGGGTAAATATATTTTTTTCATACTGTATCGTTAATAACTTAAATAAATGGTTTCGTATATTATCTTCTTCCGCCACCAGAACGCATTCCGCCGCCCATGCTTCCGCCACTGCGCGATCCTCCCATGCTTCCTCCTGTATTCATTCGCGTGTTAGACGATGGAGTGTAGGTAGGTCTGTTAGTGTTTCTTTCTATACGGTTGCTGTTGCTGCGTGTATTGGTTGGGGTGTTTAACCTGTTGTTTCTAATGGTTCTATTATCATCAAAAGAAGTGCTACGGCTGTTGCGCAGTACAGCATTCGATGCCGACATTCTGGTTAAAGACGAATTAGCTCTGGCAAATGTTCTGTTGGTAGCATTCAGATTTCTACTACTGTTTAACGAAGCCGATCTTAAACTACGGGTATTATTTGCAACCATACGGTTTCCGTTTGCTCCAGCCATTTGGCGCGATGTTAGGCTGCGGTAATTATTACTTCGCGATACATTGCGGTAGCTATTATACGGGTAACCATAGCCCCAGCCATAATAAGGGTATCCCCAGTAACCACCCCAACCGTAATAAGGATAACCCCAGTAACCGCCCCAGCCGTAACCAAAACCGTAACCAAAGCCCATTCCCCAGCCATAATTCCAATCGTTCCAACCCCAATAACTGTAAGGGTAGTTGTAAACAATCTGTAAATCAGAAGTAGTGTCGCCCCAACCGGCATTGCCTTCGTTGTAGTTAGATGTATAGTTATCTATATCGGTAAAATAAGCATCACTTTCGTCGGCTTTTTCTTTGAAGTATTCTGTATAGTAAGTGCCTTTTTCATGGGTATCTGCTACAACAATTTTACTGTTGTTGTAAATTCCGTCTACATCATAAGGCGCTTGGTTTAACCCGGAACAAGCTGTAAGCAGCAGTCCTGCCGATGTTCCAAGGCATAAACGTATTAAATTCGATCTCTTAAAGATATTAGGTAGCATATTTTAAGTTTTTATTGTTGAACATTACAAATTTAAGTAGATTTGTACAAAATTATGTGTTAATATTATCTAATCAAAATATATACCAATATACTAAAAATGAGCAAGAACATTACTACAAGATCGGAAGATTATTCAAAATGGTATAACGAACTGGTTGTAAAAGCCGATTTGGCAGAAAATTCAGGCGTTCGTGGCTGTATGGTAATTAAACCTTACGGATACGCCATTTGGGAAAAATTACAGGGAGAATTAGACCGTCGTTTTAAAGAAACAGGTCATAGCAATGCCTATTTCCCCTTGTTTGTACCGAAAAGTTTGTTCGAAGCGGAAGAAAAAAATGCCGAAGGTTTTGCTAAAGAATGTGCCATTGTAACACATTATCGTTTAAAGAACGATCCGGAGAATCCAGGGAAATTAATGGTGGATCCTGATGCAAAATTAGAAGAAGAATTAATTGTTCGCCCAACTTCCGAAGCTATTATCTGGAGTACTTATAAAGGTTGGATCCAATCATACCGCGACTTACCAATTTTAATCAATCAATGGGCAAATGTGGTGCGTTGGGAAATGCGTACACGTTTGTTTTTGCGTACTGCCGAATTTTTATGGCAAGAAGGTCATACGGCACATGCTACTAAAGCCGAAGCTATTACAGAGGCTAAACAAATGCAGGATGTGTATGTTGATGTGGTAGAAAATATTATGGCGATACCTGTTGTTAAAGGATATAAAACCGAAACCGAACGTTTTGCTGGTGCCGATGATACGTATACTATTGAAGCATTAATGCAAGACGGTAAAGCGTTACAGGCAGGAACATCTCACTTTTTAGGTCAGAACTTTGCCAAAGCATTCGATGTGAAATTTACCAATAAAGAAGGTAAACAAGAGTATGTTTGGGCAACTTCGTGGGGTGTTTCAACTCGATTAATGGGTGCGTTAATTATGACACATTCAGATGATAACGGATTGGTGCTTCCTCCAAAATTAGCTCCGATACAAGTGGTAATTGTTCCTATATATAAGAATGAAGAACAGTTACAGCAAATTGGAAACAAAGTTGATGAATTGATGGCGGAGTTTAAAAAGAAAGGAATTTCGGTTAAATACGATGATCGCGATACACAAAAACCAGGTTTTAAATTTGCCGAATGGGAATTAAAAGGGGTGCCGGTGCGTATTGCTATTGGTCCTAAAGATTTAGAAAACGGAACGTTCGAAGTAGCTCGTCGCGACTTATTATCAAAAGAAATTGTAGCAGAAAGTTCGGTTATTAATCATGTGGAAAATTTACTGAACGATATTCAGGAAAATTTGTTTACAAAAGCAATTAACCACAGAACAGAACATACTACCGAAGTAAATTCGTTCGAAGAATTTAAGGAGGTTTTAGAAACCAAAGGCGGTTTTTTATTAGCGCATTGGGACGGAACTCCTGAAACCGAAGAAAAAATTAAAGATCTTACAAAAGCAACCATTCGCTGTATTCCTATGGATCAGCCAGATGAAGACGGAGTTTGTATTCTTACAGGCAAGCCTTCCACAAAAAGAGTGTTGTTTGCAAAAGCATATTAAAAAAGTCCCGAGAAATCGGGACTTTCTGTTTATAAAAACGACTGTATAGCTAACTTGTACGATTGTAACCCGAACCCGCCTATGGTTCCTTTAACAACAGGCGAAATATACGAATGCTGTCTGAATTTTTCACGCTTAAAAACATTGCTTATGTGTACTTCTACAACAGGCGTTGTTATGGTGCTTATAGCATCGGCAATAGCAATAGATGTATGGGTGTAAGCTCCTGCGTTTAAAATAATTCCATCAAAACTAAAACCTACTTCCTGAATTTTATCAATTAAAGCACCTTCGTGATTACTTTGAAAGTAAACCAGTTCCACATTGTTGAATTCTTTTTGTAACGATTCAAAAAAAGCCTCAAAAGTTTCGATACCGTAAACATCTGGCTCTCGTTTGCCTAACAAATTCAGGTTAGGTCCGTTTATAATTGCAATTTTCATCAATTAAAATTTGTATAAAAATATAAAAAAAACCACAATCTGTTGTAAACACTTGATAAATTGTCAAATTGTTAAATTGTCACCACATCACCACATCAAATTACCCATTATTAAAATCACAACAAGTGGCTTGTTTGTTAGGTTGCTTTTAAATAATTGTTAAAATTGTAGGTGGTTCATTTGATGATTTCGTAAATTTGCTTCATAAAAAAATATTAAAAAAATGAAAAAGATTTTATTATCAGTAGCTGTATTAGCAACGGGAGTTGCTGCACAAGCGCAAGAAGGTACTTTTGGATTTGGTGAAGGTGATGTTTTATTAGAAGGTAGTTTAAGAGCGAACACACAAGACGATAAAGGTTTAACATTAAAAACATCTGAATTCAACTTTACACCAAAAGCAGGTTACTTTGTAACAGATAAATTTGCTGTAGGTTTAGGTTTAAACATTGGTAGTGAAAAAGAAGAAAATTATTCGTCTACTACAGCTAATAGATTTACTGAAAAAGGAAGTAATGTTGGTTTCGAAGTTTTTGGTCGTTATTATATTGCAAACTTAAACAGATTTCAACCTTATGCAGAATTAGGTATTGGTTTAAATACTTATTCAAGTGAAAGAACTTCAGTTATCAATGACGTTACTACAACTGTAGAATTACCTAAAACAAACGCATTCGGCGTTAATGCATCGTTAGGTTTCAACTATTTTGTTACTCCTAAAATTGCAATTAACTTTGCTTTAAGTGATTTAATTGGATTCAATACAGTAAAATCAAAAGAAGAAGGAGCAGAGCCAGTGAACAATTTCCACGCAAATATCAATAACTTCAACAACTTTTTTGATACTGCAACATTCGGTTTAACATTTAAATTGTAATAAATTTAAATAATTTTAATAAAATTTTAAGAGCCTTTCATTTTTGAAAGGCTTTTTTTATATCTTTAAGGCTTTAAATATATTTAAAGCTGAACTAATGAAGAAAATAGTACTATCAATCGCTTTTTTAGGGTTGTTAACAACAAATAGTTTCGCACAGCGTAATCATAGAAATCTAATTGAAACAGGTATTAAAGTTGGTGGAAACATGTCTAAGCTAACTGGTGGTAATACTCAGGATTTTAAACCAGGTGTACAAATTGCCGGAACAATTGAAATTCCTTTGTCATTCTACAAAAAATTCGGTCTTCAGGCAGAACTTCAATATGCTGTAATGGGATATAAAGGTGCCGAATACGACCAGATTGATATGGTAACCGAAAAAGTAACCGAAACTAAAAAACTAGAAGACGTTACTATGCATTATATGTATTTGCCAATAACCATTAAATACTACCCAAGTAAAAATTTCTCTTTAGAAGTTGGGGGTCAGGTAGGGTACATGTTAAATGCAACCGGGCAGTTTGATGCGAATAAATACAATACGGCTCGTGAATATTTATATCTTACCGATCCACGTTATGTAGCATCGTACTCACACCTTGATAAAGCTGTTTTCGAAGCAGGTTACCGCAGTAAAGATTATGGCGACTATTACGAAAAACTTGATTATGGTATTACTGGTGGTTTCTCTTATTATATGGAAAGCGGTTTCTTTTTAAATTTCCGTTACTATATGGGGTTACAAGATATTTATAAAAAAGATAACGACTATAAAAAATTCACTATTCCCGATGCAGGCGGTGACTTGTTGCGCGAAGTAAACTATATGAACAATAATTTAAAGTTTGCACCAATGACCAATACATCGGTACAACTTTCTTTAGGCTATAAATTCTAGTTTGGCACAGTTTTGGTAATATACTTTTAAAAAGAAGTAGTATTATGAAAAAATTAATTTTAGCAGCTTTTGTGTTGGGAACATGCACGGCTGCATTTGCACAGCAACAGGTAAAATTTGGTCCTAAAGCGGGCGTAAATTTCGCCAATATTTCAGGATTGGATAACAGTGAAATGAAAACAGGTTTTCATGTTGGGGCAGTAGCTGAAATTAAATTTAACGAAAAGTTTTCTATTCAGCCAGAGGTGGTTTATTCAGCTCAAGGAACAAAGTTTACTTCTAATAACGCCGAAGTTAAATGGAATAACGATTATATTAATATTCCTATTATGGCAAAATATTATGTTGTAAATGGATTTTCTGTTGAGGCAGGTCCTCAAGTTGGATTTTTGATGAAAGCAGAGCAAGAAGGTACTTATATGGGGTATACTGGTACTGCTGATGTTAAAGATAATTACAAATCGGTAGATTTTGGGGTTAACTTTGGTTTAGCTTATGATTTGCCTCAAGGTTTTTTTGTTAATGCTCGATATAATTTAGGACTATCTAAAGTTGGAGAAGATTACACAATAGGTAATGTAACCTATAAAGCTGAAGATCATAAAAATAACGTGATACAAGTGGGTATCGGTTATAAATTTGACTAATAAAATTTAATATAGTAATTTTAAACCACCTTTTAAGGTGGTTTTTTTTATGGATGATTATATAGAACAGTTTTCTTATTATTTAAAGTTAGAGCGGGGCGTGGCAGAAAATACCCTGATTAATTACCGCTACGATTTAAATAAGTTTCAACAGTTCATGGGTAATAATGTTGCCATTTTACACGCTCAAGAAACCGATATACGCAATTTTATCTATTTTGTATCCGATTTTCTGGCACCTGCATCACAGGCACGCATATTGTCGGGCTTAAATCATTTCTACAATTTTCTTATATTGCAGAATATTATACAGCACAATCCGGTTGCTTTTATAGAACTTCCCCAACAATCGCGTAAGCTGCCCATAGTGCTTTCGGTTGATGAAATTGATCTGCTGCAAAGTAAAATCGATTTTTCAAAAGACGAAGGTTTGCGAAACGATGCGATTATTGAAACCATGTATTCCTGTGGTTTGCGTGTTTCCGAAGTAATCGGTTTAAAACTATCTGATCTTTTTTTTAGCGAAGGTTTTATAAAAGTTTTGGGTAAAGGGTCTAAACAGCGTTTTGTTCCCATAGCATCTTCCGCCGTAAAAAAAATCAACACCTACATCAACGAAAAACGGTGCCTTTTAAAAATTAAAACCGAAGCCGAAGATATTTTATTTCTTAACCGTCGGGGCGCACAGTTAACACGAGCCATGATTTTTACTATTTTAAAAGATCTAGCTAAAACGGCTCAATTAACAAAAAATGTGAGTCCGCATACTTTGCGTCATTCTTTTGCCACGCATTTGCTTGAAAATGGTGCCGATTTGCGCGCCATACAGCTTATGTTGGGGCACGAATCTATAACCACTACCGAAGTATATCTGCATCTCGACAAACAAAAATTAAAACAAGAAGTAGAAAAATACCACCCTTGGAATCATAAATAGCTTATAAAATAGGGTAGGTTTTGGTGTTTTTAACCTCTTTAATTACAAACATACTGTGCGTACTTTGTACTTCTTCCATCGTAGTAAGCTTAGATAGCATAAATTCACGGTAAGCTTCCATATCCTGCACACCAATTTTTAAAATATAGTCGTATTCGCCGCTTACATGGAAACATTCCAGTACTTCCTTAATTTGATCTACTTTCTTTTCAAACTTTATAATGGCGTCTTTTGAATGCGATTTTATCTTTACGTGAGCCATTGCCATAAAGCTACGGTTAATTTTTTCTTTATTGATAAGGGCTACGTAATCGGTGATAATATTTTGTTTCTCTAGTTTTTTTATACGTTCGTACACAGCCGTTGTCGATAAATCAAGCTGGTCTGCAAGCTCTTTGGTAGTTTGTTTGCAGTTCTGTTGCAGCATTTCAATAAGCTTGTAATCGGTAAGGTCTAATTTCATACTTTTGTTTTTTAGGCGATATGCAGTATTGTTAGATAAATAATAATCAAATATAACTAATTACCCGATTTATTTTCTAATATATTGTATTTTTTTTGATGAAATGAAACCTTCTGATTATTTTTAGATATTAATCAACTTTAATTACAAAAACAATGTTTAAACCAGCCGATAAAATTCAGGACTTACAGTTTTTTGGGGAATTTGGTGGCGTAAACCCGTCTATTTCCGATTCTTCAACCTATACCTTTCTTTCTGCAAAAAGTATGTTTGATACTTTTGAAGGAAATACCGATGGGTGTTATTTATACAGCCGTCACAGTTCGCCTTCAAATTTATATTTAAGTGCGGCATTGGCTCAAATGGAAAATACCGAAAATGCCAATGTAACCGCTTCGGGTATGGGTGCTATTACGGCGGTACTAATGCAGTTGTGTAAACAGAACGATCATATTATTGCAAGCCGCACTATTTATGGTGGAACGTATGCCTTTTTAAAGAATTTTTTACCACAATTTGGCGTAGACATCGACTTTGTTGATATTACCGATCTTGATAAAATTCAATCACTTGTAAAACCAAACACAAAAGTTATTTATTTAGAAACAGTAAGTAATCCATTGTTAGAAGTTGCCGATATTCCTGCCATTGTAAAAATTGCAAAAACAAAAGATATTAAAGTGGTGGTAGATAATACTTTTTCACCTTTAAGTGTAACACCTGCTAATTTAGGAGCACATGTGGTTATTCACAGCTTAACCAAATACATTAACGGCAGCAGTGATACCGTTGGTGGTGTTATTTGTGGTACCAACGAATTTATTAACGATTTAAAAAATGTAAACAATGGCGCTTGTATGTTGTTTGGATCTACCATGGATAGTTTACGCGCATCAAGCATTCTTAAAAATATGCGTACTTTGCATTTGCGTATGAAACAACATAGTGCAAACGCTCTTTATCTGGCAGAATCGTTTAACGAATTGGGTATTAAAACCGTTTATCCTGGGTTAAGTTCACATCCATCGCACCAGGTTTTTAAAAGCATGTACAACAGCGAATTTGGTTTTGGCGGTATGTTAACAATTGATGTAGGTTCGCTAGAAAAAGCCAATGCCGTAATGGAATTAATGCAAGAACGTAATATTGGTTATTTAGCCGTAAGTTTAGGTTTCTATAAAACGTTATTTAGTGCACCGGGAACTTCTACCTCGTCGGAAATTCCAGCCGATGAGCAAAAAGAAATGGGACTTTCAGATGGTTTGATACGTTTCTCTATTGGTTTAGATAACGATATTCAAAGAACCTTTGAACAAATGAAAGACTGTTTAAAAGACTTGAATGTTATTTAATTCGTAAGATAATTAATTTTTAACAGATGATATTTAAAAATCGGAAGGCTACTGCTTTCCGATTTTTTTTTTTACAACTCAACAGTTAAACCTTTCTGCATTTCAAATCACCAAATACCACAAAATTTGGAGTAATAAACTTACAAAATACTTTCTTTTACAATTAATTATGAATATTTTTGTTAGGAAAAGAAAAAAAATTGAGTTTGAAAAAGAAAATTTGGAAAGTAGTTAAATACCTTTTAATTACCATAGCCTGCTTATTGGTAATTATTTTGGCTGCAATTTATTCGCTGCAGTTTCCTGCTGTACAAAACTTTGTAAAAAATAAACTCGTTACCTATTTACAAGATAAAATTAAAACAAAGGTTGCTTTAGACCGTGTTTATGTCCATTTTCCCAATAAAATAGAAATCGAAAATCTTTTTCTTCAAGGACAGGATGTAGATACGCTGCTGTACGTAAATCATTTAAATGTTGGTTTAAACCTTCCAAAATTATTAGACAATACCGCACAATTTACTTCGGTTGAATTAGATGGTTTAACTGCCAATGTGGTTAAACGTGCCGATAGTACTTTTAATTTTGACTATATTATTGATGCTTTTGCAACCAATGAAGAGGAAAAAGACGACAGCAAGCCGTTTGTTATCGATCTGGATAAGATCTCGCTTCAGCATTTGGATGTTTCGTATAAAGATGTAAACAGCAAAAACGATATCGCTCTTAAACTTACCAACCTTAAAACCATTGTAAAAACCTTTGATCTGGAAACCAACGATTATGCGGTTGATTACATTGATGCCAACGGGTTAAAACTGACCTTTAATCAGGGATTGTTGCAAGAAGTGGCACAAAACGTGGAAGAAACCGTTGATTCACTTGCACAGAACAATCCGTTAAAAATCGGGATCAACAGTTTAAATCTTCAGGATTTTGATGTATTGTACGATGATGAAAATTCGGCAACCCGGGCTAAAATCGTCTTTAAGGAATTAAATTCTAAAATAGAAAAACTCGATTTACCTAAATCCGATTTCAACATAAAATCGTTACAATTCAAAGAGGCGTTTGTAGACGTGCTATTAACACCCGATTCTAAAGCGGCACAGGCAGTAAATACCAATATGACTAAAGATTCGGTTACAACAATTTCAAATCCGCTTAAAGTGTTGTTACAATCGGCTGATCTTGATAATATAAACATAGTTTACAACAACGGTAGAGGCGAAAACACGAGCAAAAGTTTTAACGCAAACCATTTGAATCTGCAGAAATTAAACGGGAAGCTTTCAAACGTACAGTTGGTTGGAACCAATGTTTCAGGTGAGTTGAAAGATGTTACTTTTGTAGAAAACAGTGGTTTTGTTTTAGAAGAATTATCAACTAAATTCAAATACGCCGAAACCGAAACTTTTCTGGAAGACCTTACCCTGAAAACTCCAAATACTTTTTTGCAGCGCAACTTAAAATTGCAGTATAAAACCATCGATGATTTATCAAACAATTTAGGAAATGTAGCAATAGAAGCCAATCTGCCAAAAAATAAAATTGGTTTTAAAGACATTCTGTGGCTGGCGCCAAACCTAAAAAATACCGTTCCGTTTAATAAATATCCAAATGCGGTGCTTAACCTGTCTGCAAACGTAAAAGGTATTGTGAACGACCTTTTGGTACAGGAATTTAAGTTAAGCGGTTTAGGAAATTTAAACGTAAATGCTGCTGGTACCATTAAAAATGCGTTAGATACCGATAATTTGTGGCTCAACCTTAAAATTAACGATCTTACGGCAAACAAACAGTTAATTACCGCATTGGCTCCTAAAAATACTATTCCTAATAGTATTGAAATTCCGCAAGATATATCACTTTCGGGCAGATTAAAAGGAAGTCTGAATGATATTTATACCGATATGGGCATACAATCGTCGTTTGGTAATGCTAAAATCACAGGTAGTTTCAATCAAAAAATAAAAAATGCCGAACGATATGATTTAAATGCATCACTTGCTGCTTTTAATGTAGGTAAGTTGCTTAAAAATAAAGAATTGGGTGTGGTTACCGCCAATGCAAAAGTAAAGGGTACCGGCTTTAATTTCGAAAAAAACAATGCCGAAATCGATGCTTTTGTAACTCAGGCTGTTTTTAAAGGTTACACCTATTATGCTGTTGCTTTGAAAGGCAGCCTTACCAACGGAAATTATAATGTAATCTTGAATTCCGACGATGAAAATGCAAAAATAAATCTGGTAGCAAACGGTGTGTACAATACCGAAAAACCTACCGTAAAAACAGAAGGTACGGTTTATAAGGTCGATTTAAACAAACTGGGCTTTTATGCTACGCCAATGGCGCTGGCAGGAAAACTGAATGCCGATTTTTCTTCCTTAAATCCCGATGCGCTGAACGGCGAACTGCTTTTGCAGGATTTTGTGCTGTCCGATGGAAAGGAAATTTATCCTGTAAGCGAAATCAGTATGAAAGCGGTGAGTAACGATACTTTAAACAGTATCGATTTAAAATCGCAGATTGTTGATGCATCTATTACCGGAAAATACAAATTAACCGAAATAAGTTCGTCGTTGCTGGCAACGGTAAACCAGTACTACCATTTTCAAAAAGATACAATACAAAAAACAATCAGTCCGTCACAGTATTTTGATTTCCGAGGCAAAATTAAAAACGACAACCTTATCCGTAAGTTCGTACCGGAACTTAAATCGTTTCAAACCATCAATCTGTATGGAGCGTATAATGCCGATACCCGAAAAATTACAATGTACGGTACGGTGCCGCAGTTAGAGTACGGTGCGTATAAACTTAACGATATTAAACTTTCGGCAGGTAACGATGAAGAAAGTCTTAATTATTCGCTTACTTTGAATCAGCTCGATAGTGAACAGTTCAGGCTGGCGAATATTGCACTCGATGGTTTTGTGAAAGACGATGTGATTGATTATAACCTAATGGTTAAGAACGAAAAAGACGAAGTGCAATATAAAATTGCCGGAAATGTGGCAACTGCCAACAACCTCATCGATCTTACCCTGAAACAAGACGGCTTGGTGCTTAATTACGATCCGTGGACCGTAGCTGCCGACAACCGTATTACCGTACACCCAACCGGTATTGTGGCACAAAATTTACAGTTAAGCAACAACAGCAGCTCTATTTTGGTGAATTCTAATGGTACAGAGCCAACCGCTCCTTTAAACGTTAAATTCAACGATTTTAAAATAGAAACGCTAACCGAAATTGTTCGTAAAGATTCGCTCTTGGCAGAAGGTACCATTAATGGCGAAGCGCAAATTAACGATTTAATGAACGATTTGCGATTAACAGCCAACTTAAACGTAAAAGATTTAAAGGTATTTGGTAATGCCATAGGAACAATAGACGCTTATGTGGCTAATGAAACCGCTAGTTTGTATAATGCCGATATAAAGTTAAGTGGCTTTAACAACAACTTGGCATTAAAAGGAAGTTATGATACTTCTGCGGCAAGTTTTAATGCCAATGTAGATATTCAGGCATTGCAAATGACCAGTATTCAGGGCTTTTCTATGAACCAGCTGCGCGATGCCAAAGGATATGTTTCGGGTAATTTAAAAGTATCGGGTACAACAAAAAATCCGAGTATTTTGGGTGCTTTAAAATTTAACGATGCTGGTTTTGGGGTAACACAGTTAAACAGCACCTTTCAGAATATGAATGATGAGGTGGCATTTACACAGCGCGGTATCGAATTTAATGGGTTTAAAATTAACGATACTGATGGCAATGCGTTAACGATCGACGGCGGTGTTTTTACCAAAACATATCAGGATTTCGACTTTGGTTTAAATATTTCGGCTCGTAATTTTAAGGTAGTTAATTCTACAAAAACCGATAATCAGATACTTTACGGGGTTATGGCGGTAAATGCCAACCTGTCTGTTAAAGGCGATATGAACCTGCCAAAGGTAGATGGTACCATTACTGTTACCGATCAAACCGATTTTACGTTTGTGCTGCCACAGTCTAGTCCGGCTTTGCAGGAACGCGAAGGTATTATTGAATTTGTAGATCAGGATCAGTTGGCACTGGAAGACACGCTTTTAGATCCGCAAGACGAACTTGATGAAACACTGAAAGGATTAGATGTAAACCTGAATATAGAATTGGTTAAAGATGCCAAACTGTCTATAATCATTGATAAAGCCAACGGAGATTTCATAAAATTACAGGGCGAAGCACAGCTTACGGGCGGTATCGACCCTTCAGGTAAAACCACTTTGGTAGGTAGATACGAAGTAAACGAAGGTGCTTACGAAATGTCGGTCAGCCTTTTAAAACGTAAGTTCGAAATTCAAGAAGGCAGTTCTATTGTTTGGACAGGTGAACCTACAAAGGCAGATGTGGATATTACCGCGGTTTACAAAACCAAAGCGGCACCGCTTGACCTGGTTCAGCAACAAATTCCCGATCAGGAAGATGCCAATCAGTTTAAACAACGCATTCCGTTTAATACGCTGCTTAAAATGTCGGGCGAATTGTTAAAACCGGTCTTAACCTTCGATATTGAAATCGATGGAAACAATCCGGGTATTTCTTCTGATGTTACCAGCCTGGTGCAGTCTAAACTCGATCAGTTAAAAACCGAACCGTCCGAAATGAACAAACAAGTGTTTGCTCTGTTGCTTTTAAACCGTTTTATTGGCGAAAACCCTTTTCAAAGCAGTACAGGTATGTCTGCAGAAAGCGTGGCACGCCAAAGTGTTAGCCGTATGCTGTCTGAACAATTAAACAATTTGGCAGCCGATCTGATCGATGGGGTAGAACTGAATTTCGATCTGGAATCGTCAGACGATTATTCAACCGGCACGCGCGAAAACCGAACCGATCTGAATGTTGGTGTTTCTAAAAGACTACTAAACGATCGCTTAAAGGTTAGCGTAGGCAGTAATTTCGGTTTGGAAGGTACCGAACGTCAAAACGAGGAAATGACCAATATTGCGGGCGATATTCAAATTGAATACCTGTTGTCTAAAGACGGTCGTTACATGCTGAAAGCATACCGCAAAAACGAATACCAGGTGGCATTGCAGGGACAAATTATCGAAACCGGCGTTGGTTTTGTAATTACCCTTGATTATAACGAATTTAAAGATTTGTTGCGCCGCCGCAAACGCAATCGTGAATTTAGAAGAACACAAAGAAATTTACAGAATGAGCAGACTACCACAACAACTAAATAAGGCATTTTTTGCAGCAACAGCATTGTTTTTGGTGGGTTGCAGTAATACAAAATATGTACCCCAAGGCGATTATCTGTACACAGGGGCTTTTATAAACATTATTAGCGACTCGCTTTCAAAATCTCAAAAAAACGATCTGGAAGATGTTTTAAAAGAATCGCTTACACCCAAACCCAATACTTCTTTTTTGGGTCTGCGCCCCAAATTGTTTGTGTACAACAGGGTAAGCGAACCTAAAAAAGACAAAGGCTTTAAATACTGGCTTAAGTATAGGGTGGGCGAAAAGCCGGTGCATTTAAGTGATGTGGATATTCCGTTCAACCTGGATCTAATCGAAAATACTGGTGAAAACCGTGGTTATTTCAACATTACTGCCAGCTACGACACGCTTCCTAAAAATAAACGGGTAAAAATACGCTACAATGTGTCGCCACGAACGCAGTATCTTATCAATAAGGTAACATTCCCAGCCGATAGTACGCTTTTGGCAAGAGAAATTGCTAAATATGCCGAAACAACCTTGCTTAAGGTAGGCGAGCCTTTTAATTTGGAGGTGGTTAAAACCGAACGTGAACGCATTGATGCCTCGCTTAAAGAAAATGGTTTTTATTATTTCGATCCGGATAATCTCATTGTTCAGGTCGATAGTACCGAGGTGAAACACAAAGTTGATCTTAACGTAAAAATCAAAAACAACACACCCGAATTGGCACGCAGACAGTTTACTATCGATAAAATTTATATTTTTTCCGATTACAACCTGCGCAATACCAGAAACAGAAGGGGCTTGGTTCGTGCCGATATCGATACCATTCTGTGGAAGGAAAACAGTTACATCATCGACCCAAAGAAAAAATTCCGTCCGCAAATTTACGATCGGGCGTTGTATTTTAAATCGGGCGATCTGTACAACAGATCCAACCACAACCTTACGTTAAGCCGACTAATTAACTTGGGTACTTTTAAGTTTGTTAAAAACCAGTTTGTATTGTCTGATTCGTTACAAAATAAGTTTGATGCGTATTATTATCTAACACCGCACGAATTCAAATCGTTGCGTTTAGAAACGCTCGGCAAATCAAATTCGGCAAGCTATGTGGGTGGCGAAGTGAATTTTAACTGGCGTCACCGCAACTTTTTCAGGGGTGCCGAAGTTTTTACGGCTACTATGTATACGGCGATCGATTTTCAGTTGGGCGGCAGCAAAGATGCGAATAACATTTACAGGGTGGGTAGCAGGTTTAGTTTAACCTGGCCGCGTATCATTGCGCCTTTTAAATTCCATTCGTCAAGTGCTTTTGTGCCACGTACCAAGGTAGAACTGGGGTACGAATTTCAAAACCGAACACAGCAGTACACCTTGCATAATTTCAATGCGTCTTTTGGTTATTTGTGGAAGGAAAACGCCCTGCGCGAACACGATTTAAAACTGTTGGAAATTACCTATGTAACACCTGAAAACGAAACAGCAAAGTTTGAACAAGAGAAAGAGAAAAATCCTGCCCTAAAACGGGTTACCGAAAAACAACTTATTTTTGGTCCGGTGTATGCATACACCTATACCAATACCATGCTGCCTAAAAAACACACATTTTATTATAAAGGTTTATTAGATTTGTCGGCAAATTTAACAGGATTGATATCGGGTGCCAATGCCGAAACTGATTCTCTTAAAACGGTTTTCGGTGTTCCGTACAGTCAGTACGTAAAAACCGAGCACGATTTCAGGTATTACTTAAAGTTAGATGAAACCTCACAAATTGCCACCCGTTTCATTGGTGGGGTTGCCTATCCGTATGGTAATTCTATACATATGCCGTTTTCTAAACAGTTTTTTGTTGGTGGTAGCAACAGCATACGTGCCTTCCGTGCACGTACATTGGGACCAGGTAGTTATGATCCGCGTACCTCTAATTCGCCATTTTATCACGATCAGGCAGGCGATATAAAGCTGGAAGCAAATGTAGAATACCGCAAAAAACTGGTAAGTTTTTTAAATGTGGCGGCATTTGTAGATGCCGGTAATGTTTGGTTGTTTAATGACGAAGAAGGTCGTGAAGGCGGAAAATTTGGCAGTGATTTCCTTTCCGAAATTGCTGTAGGTGGCGGTGTGGGAATTCGTTTCGATTTTAATATATTAATTCTTCGGTTAGATCTGGCTATACCTTTGCGTATTCCATATTACCCTGATAAAGATAGATGGACATTCAACGAAATTAATTTTAAAGATAAACAGTGGCGACGCGATAACCTAATGCTGAACATCGCCATAGGATATCCTTTTTAAGATGTATGTGGTGTCGCCTTGAGTCTGTATTCGCAGACTTTGGACTGCGTCCCTCGGGTGTTGAACTTATTAATTGTTGGAACCTTCAATCGTAGATGTGTGATATTGCAAGTCCAATGAAGAATTAGTATTTATGGCAAAATCAAAAAAAGAGACTTCTAAAAGATTTATAAAGAGAATTAACTTTTGCGTTTGATCTGTACAAATGCTTCTGCAGAATCTTTTAATGCCAAAATTAAAGCATTCAGAAGTCAGTTTAGAGGAGTTAGAAAAATCGACTTTTTCTTATTCAGATTATCTAATCTTTTTGGATAATCCCCAACTTTTGCGATTGATCCCTAAAACTTATTGAGAAAAAAATCAAATAAAAAAAGCTACCTAAAATAGGTAGCTTTTTGTGGGGAGAGCAGGATTCGAACCTGCGAAGGTTTCCCAACGGATTTACA
>JBEBXO010000038.1:0-23875 GCA_040391585.1 Paenimyroides ummariense
TTTGTAAAAATGGTAGTTCCTGGAGTTGTTTCGGTATCAATTTCTACATCTACAAAAACTTCCTCTAACAACCATTTGCTTCTGTTTGCATACATTTTAACGGTTATGGCAACACAACTTGCCAAAGCTGCAGCTAATAACTCTTTTGGTTTTGGACCCAAGTTTTCACCGCCTTCTTCTATTGGCATATCGGTAATAAATTCTGAAGTTGGTGAAGTAATTACGGTTTTATAATTTTCTGCACCAATTTTTGCTGTAACTTTTTCCATATTAACTTCTTTTAAACGAATCTACAGGTAACGGTACAAATTCTGTTTCGCCTGGAACTTTTGGAAATTCTTGTGCCTGCCATTTTAGTTTAGCTTCTTCGATTGTTTCACGAGACGATGACACAAAATTCCAATAAATAAAACGTTCTTCAGGAAAAGGTTCGCCGCCAAACAAATAAATGGTTGTGCCTGCTGTAATTTCGAACTGACACAAATGTGCATCTTTGGTAATTAAAATTTGTTTGTCGCCAAATTCAGAACCATGGTGTTTAATGCTGCCTTCTAAAATATACAAACCACTTTCACCGTAAAGTCTGTTTTGCATATTAACCAATGTATCTTCGGTTGCTTTTACTTCAATCATATACAATTTACTGTACACAGGAACGCCCGATTTTTTATTTTCAAATTCTCCAGCAATCAGTTTCATTTGTAAAGAGCCTTCCTGCCAAACAGGTAGATCGTTTGCATCGATATGAAAAAACTCGGGTTCCATGGCTTCTTTCTCTTTTGGCAAAGCAATCCAAATTTGTAAACCGTGGAGATTTTTAGCTATCGTTCTTAAATGATCGGGGGTTCTTTCTGAATGTACTACACCTTTACCGGCAGTCATCCAATTTACAGCTCCAGGTTCAATTACTACATCATAGCCCATGCTGTCGCGATGACGTATCGCACCTTCAAACAAAAAAGTCAGTGTAGAAAGACCAATGTGCGGATGCGGTGCTACATCTAAATTTTCGTTGGCAGCCATTTGCGCAGGTCCCATGTGATCGATAAAAACAAACGGGCCAATATTGCGTTTTTGTCTGAAAGGCAACAATCTGCCTACCAAAAAATTACCGATATCGGCAGCTTTTTCTTCAAAAATAAAATCTATATTCGACATAAGTTTCACTAATTAATGTTTCTAAAGATATGAAAAACATCACGAAACATCGTTAATTTACATTAAGTTTAAAATTATAAATTATGACTGAATTTGAAAAATACATACAAAAATATCTAAACTTGATTCCCTCTGAAAACTGGTTAGAAGAAATGAAAAATGTTTCTAACCAAACATTAGAATTTTATCAGTCATTAACAGAAAAACAAGGTGATTTCGCGTATGCTGATGGAAAATGGACGTTGAAAATTTTATTGGAACATTTAACCGATGTAGAAAAAATATTTCATTACAGAGCGTTGCGTTTCGCAAGAAAGGATATGACGGAACTTGCCGGGTTTAATGAAAATTATTATGCTAAAAACGGAACAGCAAATCAACAGGATTTACAACTACTTATTGAAGAATTTCATTTAAACAGATTACTTTCTATAGCTTTTTTTAGTAAACTAACACCCGAACAATTAGCGCAAAAAGGTAAAGCAAATGGTAATGAAGTATCGGTAGAAAACATTGCAAAACTCATTGTTGGGCACAACATTCATCATTTAAACATTATTAAAGAACGCTATTTACCTGCTTTAAAGTTCAATTTGGAATAAAAACGGATTTCTCTCTTTAAAAATAATAGATTAATTTTGCGTAAAATTTCATTGAATGATTAAAATAGGAAAAATAGAATTACCCGAACATCCGCTTTTACTGGCGCCTATGGAAGATGTGAGCGATCCGCCGTTTCGCCGTTTGTGCAAAATGCACGGAGCCGATATGATGTATTCTGAATTTATTTCTTCGGAAGGGTTGATTCGCGATGCCATGAAGAGCAAAATGAAATTGGATATTTTTGATTACGAGCGCCCTGTTGGTATTCAGATTTTTGGTGGAGACGAAGAAGCTATGCAGCTTTCGGCAAAGATTGTTGAGACGGTTCAGCCTGATTTGGTTGATATTAATTTTGGATGTCCGGTTAAAAAAGTAGTTTGTAAAGGTGCTGGTGCCGGTGTTTTAAAAGATATAGATCTAATGGTTCGCCTTACAAAAGCGGTTATAAAAGGTACACATTTACCTGTTACTGTAAAAACACGTTTGGGCTGGGACGATGAATCGATTAATATTGATGAAGTTGCCGAACGTTTACAAGATATTGGTGTACAAGCTTTAACTGTTCATGCGCGTACGCGTGCCCAAATGTACAAAGGGCATAGCGATTGGACACATATTGAACGTATTCACAACAATCCACGTATTAAAATTCCGATTTTTGGTAACGGAGATATAGATTCGCCTCAAAAAGCCAAAGAATACAAAGAACGATTTGGGTTAGATGGAATGATGATTGGTCGTGCTGCCATTGGTTATCCTTGGATTTTCAATGAAATTAAACATTACCTGAATACGGGCGAGATTTTGGCTCCGCCAACAATGAGTGATCGATTGGAAGCTGCAAAAAATCATTTAATATGGTCTATGGAATGGAAAGGCGAACGTTTGGGAATTGTAGAAATGCGCAGACATTACACCAATTATTTCAAAGGAATTCATGGTTTTAAGGCACATCGTCAGCGATTGGTTACAGAAGACGATCCCAACCAGCTTTTGCGTATCTTTGATGAAATCGAAGATTTTTATAAAGATTACGTGATTGAACAATTATAAAAGGAACTTGAACCTTGAAGGTTCAAGTTTTTATTTTCCCACATTTTAATATTATTCCCACATGAATTATCATTCAACCAATATATTACTGAATTTAGGTATAGATGCGTTAAACGAAATGCAACTTGCAGCCAACGAAACCATCTTAAATAAAAGCGAAACTCTGTTATTATCGCCTACAGGTTCAGGAAAAACATTGGCGTTTCTATATCCGCTTTATCAGTTAATCGATCCTGATCCCAAAGGAATTCAAGCGTTGATTTTAGTTCCGTCTAGAGAATTGGGCTTACAGATAGAACAAGTTTGGAAAAAAATGGGAACTACCTATAAAGTAAACATTTGTTACGGTGGTCATAATATTGAAACAGAACTTAAAAATTTATCAAATCCACCTGCTGTTTTAATCGGTACTCCTGGAAGAATTGTGGATCATATTGAAAGAGAATCAATTGATTTATCTACCATAAAAACATTGGTTTTAGATGAATTTGACAAATCGTTGCAATTAGGCTTTCACGAACAAATGTCGTTCATTATTTCTCGATTAAAAAATGTGAACAATCGCGTTTTGGTATCTGCTACAAACGGCATAGAAATTCCTAAATATACCAAAATATCAAAACCTACGGTGTTAGATTTCATTCCTAAAAACGAAAAAAGTGTTTCGCTGCTAGATGTAAAAAAAGTTATATCGCTCGAAAAAGACAAACTAACTACCTTGTTTCATTTAATTTGCAACCTAAATTCTGAATCTGGTATTATTTTTTGTAATCACAGAGATGCCGTTGAACGAATTTCGGACTATTTAAATGGCAAAGGAATTACATCTACGTTTTATCACGGCGGAATGGATCAAGACGAGCGAGAACGAGGTTTGATTCAATTTAGAAATGGTAGTGTACCTTATCTGGTAACTACAGATTTAGCTGCTCGTGGCTTGGATATTCCAGATATTAAACACGTTATTCATTATCATTTGCCGTTTAAAGAAGAAGAGTTTACCCACAGAAACGGTCGAACAGCGCGTATGCAAACTGTAGGAACGGCGTATCTAATCATTCATGAAGACGAAAAAAAATTAGATTATGTGGATTATAACATGGAAGAATTTGTTGTAAATCTAAATGCACCTATTCCTAACCAACCAAAATTTGTAACTTTATACATTAGCGGTGGCAAGAAAAATAAATTAAATAAAATTGATATTGTTGGATTTTTATCACAAAAAGGAAACTTGGAGAAAGCCGATTTAGGCTTGATTGAAGTAAAAGATTTTATATCATTCGCAGCTGTAAAAAGATCTAAAATTCAACAATTATTAAAAGATATACAAGATCAGAAAATGAAAGGTAAAAAATATAAAATTGCCATTGCACGATCTGTTCAAAGTAACGAAGAATAAGCAAAAAGCATCTCGATTGAGATGCTTTGCTGTTATTTTATAGTGCTCATCATATAAGCTTCTAATGATTTTATTTCTTCGTCGCTCATAGTTTTTAAAATGGCAAAATTAGTTTGCATTACATTATATTGTGACGGATCTACAATAGGATCGGCTTTTTTGCGTAAAAAAGCTACCATGTCGCCATTTTGCTCTTTATATATTTTGGCAATTTCTTTAATACTTGGACCAATTACTTTTTTATCGATTTGATGGCACGAAAAGCAAGCTGCCTTGTTACTTTCAAACAACTCTTTTCCGTCGGCAATTAATTGATCTTCCGGACTTACTGCTTCAGCAACATTTTCAGGATACAACTCCTCCTTTTTTTCTTCTTTCTTTCCACAAGAAATAATTGAAATAGCTACAAGAGCTAAAAGCATACTTTTTTTCATATTATTTTTGATTTAATAAAATAGCCGCTTCTTTTGCGAAATATGTTGAAATTAAACTTGCACCCGCACGTTTAATACACATTAATTGTTCCATCATGATTTTATCGTGATCTAACCAACCTTTTTCGGCTGCTGCTTTTATCATGGCATATTCACCTGAAACGTGATAAACAGCTACCGGAATATTTACGTTATCCTTTACCTCGCGAACGATATCTAAATAAGCTGTACCTGGTTTTACCATCACCATATCAGCACCTTCTTCTGCATCCCAAACAGCTTCTTTAATGGCCTCTATGCGGTTAGCGTAATCCATTTGGTAGGTTTTTTTGTCTTTTGGTACCACTTCGCCCGTTTCTTTAGGCGCAGAATCTAATGCATCGCGGAAAGGCCCGTAAAAAGCCGATGCATATTTAGCCGAATAGCTCATAATGCCTACGTTGATGAATCCTGCAGCATCTAAACCTTCGCGCATACGTAAAATACGACCATCCATCATATCGCTTGGAGCAACAAAATCAGCACCTGCTTCAGCATGAGAAACTGCCATTTTTACTAAAGCTTCAACAGTTGAATCGTTTTCGATATCTCCGTTTTTAATAATACCATCGTGTCCGTACATGGAATACGGATCTAAAGCTACATCGGGCATTATAATCATTTCTGGAACTGCTGCTTTAATGGCACGAATAGCACGTTGCATTAATCCATCCGGATTCCAAGCCTCTTTTCCTGTATTATCTTTTAAATCGTCGCTTACTTTTACGTAAATATTTACGGCACGAATGCCTAAATCGAACAATTCTTGAACTTCTTTGACCGTTAAATCAATAGATCGACGGAAAATGCCAGGCATTGATGGAATTTCGATGGCTTGATTTTCTCCTTCCACAATAAACATTGGGAACATAAAATCTGCTGGACTTAAACTTGTTTCACGAACCAAACTTCTGATGGATTCGTTTTGTCTTAATCTTCTACCTCTGTGTAATGGGAACATTTTAATTATTTTACTGCTTTTAGCTTTTAGCCTTCGAGCGTTGATATTAATTTATTGAGCATCTTTTTTATTTCTTCAATTTGAAAAAATAGACCTGACGCTGTTTCATTATTCATATAGTCTAAATCTTTAGATAAAATTATCTGGTATTCTATTTCATTTGCGGAACCAAACGCAATATATAAAAATCTACAAAAATCTTTATCGCCTTTTCTTCCTGCCCCTTCAACAATATTTGTTGGAATTGAAGAAGAAGATCTTCTCATTTGACTTGTCAAACCAAATAATTCTTCTTTAGGAAACAATTTTGTAACCTTGTAAATATCTAAAACGAACTGATGTGATTTCTGCCAAACGGTGTATTTCTTATAATCTCTCATTTTCAAAAAAGCTAAAGGCTAAGAGCTAAAAGCTTACAGCCAATTTACGGGTTCTTTCAACACTTTAATCAACTTTTCTTCTTCACTTCCTGATTCTGGCTGATGGTCGTACACCCATTGAACGTGTGGTGGCAAACTCATTAAAATCGATTCAATACGTCCGTTGGTTTTTAATCCAAAAATAGTTCCTTTGTCATGCACTAAATTAAATTCTACATAACGACCGCGACGGATTTCTTGCCACGTTCTGTTTGCGTCTGTATATTCTAAATCTTTTCTTCGTTCTACAATTGGAACATAACTTTCTAAAAAGCTGTTTCCGACTTCGGTCACAAAATTGTACCAATTTTCCATTGACATTGTTTCGTTTTCCACTAAATGATCAAAGAATAAACCGCCAATTCCGCGAGCTTCGTTTCTATGAATATTCCAGAAATATTTGTCACATACTTTTTTGTATTTAGGATAAAATGCTGGATTGTGTTTGTCGCACGCTGTTTTACATACTTGGTGAAAATGGATTGCATCTTCTTCAAACAAATAATACGGCGTTAAATCTTGACCGCCACCAAACCAAGAGCCTACTTTAGTTCCTGTTTTATCGTACATTTCAAAATAGCGCCAATTGGCATGAACCGTTGGCACCATTGGGTTTTTAGGATGTAAAACCAAACTTAATCCGCAAGCAAAAAAATCAACATCGCCTACATTAAATGCTTTTTGCATGGTTTCAGGTAAATGTCCGTGAACCGCTGAAATATTTACACCACCTTTTTCAAAAACAGCTCCGTTTTCAATCACACGAGTTCTTCCGCCTCCACCTTCAGGGCGTTCCCAAAGGTCTTCTCGAAACTTTGCTACACCGTCAATTGCTTCTAGTTTAGAAGTGATGGTATCTTGAAGATGTTGTATGTATTGATAAAATTTATCTTTCATTTTTGATAGTATTGAGATACTAGGTATTAGTAATGAGAAATTACAACTTTCCAATCTTATTCATAATCTCAAACGAAAACATTTTGCTTTCGTTTTGAATGAATTGATACAAATGTTTCGCTCTTTCTTTAATTACTTGATTAGGTTGATGCGTATCTAACGCCACCAAAATATCAGCTAACTTTTCCATTTGTTCCCAAGGGAATTGCAAATCGATCAATTGCTGAAAAAACAAATGTTCTTCTTGTTCCAAAACATCATTCTTTGACAATCCTGATTCTTCTAGTGTTGTCCAAAAAACATCTTCCTTCCAATTTTCGGGTACAAACGTAATTCCCGAAAGTTTTTGTAAAATGGAATTTAAGCGTTGTTCTGTTTCGTCTTTTTTACTTGTGAGCATAGATTTTGTTTAAGGTTTAATGTTCAAAGTTGATGAAGTTTTTTAAATACATCACTTCGAGTAGATTTTTGAAAAAAATCATATCGAGAAGTTCTCGATACACTTCGTTACGAACTGACGAATCTATTGACCACTTGTACTCCTAAAACCTTGCAGGAGTGTATTCTTTCACAGCCTCAATAAATGCTTTGGCGTGATCTACTGGAATGTTTGGCAAAATTCCGTGACCTAAATTCACAACCAATTTATCTTTTCCAAACTCATCAATCATTTCGTGAACCATTTTCTTGATGGTTGGTATTGGTGATAATAATCTTGATGGATCAAAATTACCTTGTAACGTAATATCGTTACCTGCAAATAAACGTGCGTTTTTAGGTGAACACGTCCAATCTACTCCTAAAGCCGAAGCTTTAGATTGTGCCATCTCGCCTAATGCAAACCAACAACCTTTTCCGAAAACAATAACCTCGGTAACTTCAGATAATGCTTCAACAATTTGGTTGATGTATTTCCATGAAAATTCTTGATAATCTACCGGAGAAAGCATTCCTCCCCAAGAATCGAAAATTTGAACAGCATCTACACCTGCTTTTACTTTTTCTAACAAGTAAGCAATAGTTGTATCGGTGATTTTTTGTAATAAAACGTGAGCAGCTTCTGGTTGAGAGAAACAAAATCCTTTGGCTTTATCAAAACTTTTAGAACCTTGACCTTCTACCGCATAACAGAAAATGGTCCAAGGTGATCCTGCGAAACCAATTAATGGCACCTCATCATTCAACATTTCTTTAGTAATTTTAATCGCTTCCATTACATATCCTAACGTTTCTTGAATGTCTGGAACAATTACTTGTTCTACATCTTGAGCCGTACGGATTGGGTTTGGTAAAAACGGACCAACGTTTTCTTTCATTAAAACTTCAATGTTCATCGCTTGTGGAACCACTAAAATATCTGAAAACAAAATAGCAGCATCAGATTTTACGATGTTGATTGGCTGAACGGTGATTTCTGCTGCAATTTCAGGCATTCTGCAACGCGTAAAGAAATCGTACTTATCACGTAATGCACGGAATTCTGGTAAGTAACGTCCTGCTTGACGCATCATCCAAACTGGAGGTCTTTCAACAGATTCTCCTTTTAAAGCTCTTAGAAATAAATCGTTTTTTAACATAGTTTTGATCTTATCTTTTTCGGCGATAACCGAATTTTTATCTTTTATAATAATTGATACATTGAATAATTACGTTTTCAACGGTTTGTTGATTGGCAATTACAATGTTTTTTGTGATTCCTTTTAGCGCATCGGCAGTTGTGGTGCCTATACAAAAACACATTTCGTTTGTTATTGTGTTTTGACTTAAATAACTTTTGATTCCCGACGGACTAAAAAATAACAAGGCATTGGTTTTTGCTTCAATTTTCACAGAAGATTCTTCATTTTGATAAACTAAATATTCATCAAAAGCAATGTTGGCTTGGTTCATAGCGTCAGGTAAAACATTTCTTCTTAAATTTCCGGCAAAAAACGCAATGTTTTCTTTAGAAAATTCTTTCTGAATAATCGGAGCTAATTCTTCAGCATATTCTTTTGTGGCTAAAACAGTAAAACCATTATCTTCTAATAATTTTTTGGTTTTAGATCCTACACAAATCGAAGGAATTTGTTTTAATTCGTTTACTTTATGGTTTTCTAAAACGCTTTTCACTCCGTTTTGCGAAGTAAAAAGTAATAAAGTTGGTTTGTTTTTTATTTGAAATGGAAGTGTTGAAATTTTAATAAAATCGGCTTCAATAACAGAAAAGTCTGCATTCAACAAAAATTGCTTTTGATTGCTTTGTAGTTTTTTTGTTGATAATATGCAGATTTTGTCTTTCATTTTATTCACTTTTTTGAAAAGCTGAATTTATTTTTAGGTTCTCAGACTTATTTTTTTAATTGTGAACGAAGTTCTTCCATTAAAATAGCTCCGCCATTTTCTAAAATTTCTTTAGCAGCGAAGAAACCTAATTTTTTCCATTCACCAATAGGTACATCTTTTTCAACTTCAAACTTTTGTTTTCCGTCTAAAGAAAATAAAGCACCTTTAAAATGTAAAGTATCGTCGTGCTCATTGTATTTGGCAATTGCCCCGATTGGTGCGGTACAACCACCTTCTAAAGTTCGCAAAAATTGACGTTCTATATGTGTCGCAATTTCGGTTTCAATGTCGTTTAATTGTGCAACGGCATCTAAAACAAAATCATCGTTTTCCATAGCAACAACCAACATAGCACCTTGAGCAGGTGCGGGAATCATCCAATCAAGATTAATAAATTCCGTTGGTTTTAAGTTGATTCGTTCCAAACCAGCTGCAGCAAAAATAGCTCCGTTCCAGTTGTTGTCTTTCAATTTTTGCATACGTGTATTAACGTTTCCGCGTAAATCTTCCACAAGATGCGATGGATATTTATTTAACCATTGTGCTTTTCTACGTAAAGATCCACTGGCAATGGTTCCTGAATTTTCAAGAAAGGAAAGATCGCCTTTGTGTACTAAAATATCTAACACATTGGCTCTTTGTAAAACGGCTGCTTGAACAATTCCTTGAGGCAAAGCCGTTGGTACATCTTTCATTGAATGCACAGCAATATCTACTTTACCCGAAATCATGGCAACATCTAAAGTTTTGGTAAAAATGCCTGTAATACCTAATTCGTACAAAGGTTTGTCAAGAATAATATCACCGTCTGATTTTACTGCAACAATTTCTGTTTTATAACCTAAATCGTTTAATTTTTTTGATACGGTATTTGCTTGCCATAAAGCCAACTCGCTATCACGGGTTCCTATTTTTATAATTTTACTCATGAGAAGTGGTTGTTTCTAGTTGGAACACTTTCTCAATCCATTCAATACTATCTTCAACTTCTGTGTTCTCGTCTTTTAAATGATTGGCGAAATGTGTGGTAATTTTTTGAATGATGCGACTTGTAATGATATTCGCTTGTTCTTCATCAAAATTATTCAACTTTTTCTTTTGATAGTTTAACTCGTTTTGTTTGATTTCTTCTAGCTTCGCCTTTAAAGCGTGTATAGTTGGTGCAAACTTGCGAGCTTGTGTCCAGGTAATGAATTCATCTTTAATTTCTTCGATGATTTCCATTGCCTGTGGGACGTATTGCTTACGTTTTTCTAAAGTATCATCGGTCATTTGTGATAATTGATCTAAATGAATCAATTCTACACCCGGAATTTCTAAAACGTTTTCGCTTACATTTTTAGGAATAGACAAATCTAAAATTAACAACGGTTTCTTTAAATTCAGCAACTCTTTATCAATTGTTGGATTTTGTGCGCCTGTAGCTACAATTAGCACGTCGGCATTTTGAATTTCGGCTTGTAAATCGGCATAATCTTTTACAATTAGGTTGAATTTACCCGCAATTTTTTGTGCCTTATCTTTAGTACGGTTTATTAATGTAATTTGATTGTTTTTGGTATGCTTTACCAAGTTTTCACAAGTGTTTCGACCAATTTTTCCTGTACCAAAAAGCAGAATATTTTTATCGCTAATATTTGCTACATGGTTCATAATGTACTGCACCGAAGCAAAAGATACAGATGTAGCACCAGTACTAATTTCGGTTTCATTTTTAATACGCTTGCTTGCCTGAATTACAGAATTTACCAGACGTTCAAAATAATTATTGGTTAATTCTTTTTCGCGTGCTGTAATAAAACCTGTTTTTACTTGCGAAATAATTTCAAAATCGCCTAAAATCTGGCTATCCATTCCCGTTCCTACTTTAAATAAATGCGAAACAGCTTCGGTATTTTTATGCACGTAAGCTACCCGTTGAAAATCTTCAACCGTACCATTACTGTATTTACATAATAAGCTAATTAATTGAAAAGGGTGTTCTGCCAAACCATACAGTTCTGTTCTGTTACAGGTAGAAATTGCCATTAACGATTCTATACCGTCTAACTTTGCATGATCTAATAAATCATTTTTAGCCTGATCTGTTAAACTAAACTTTCCTCTTGTTTCAGCATCCGCTTTTTTATAATTTAGTCCAACCGCATAAAAGTGCTTATGCTTTACTTTGTTTTCGTGTTCCATTTTCAATTATCCAAAAAGACTTTACAAATTTACTTTCTTAATTTTGATAAAAACAACGCTAGAGGGACTATTAATGTCCGTAAAAAATTTTAGCGTTTATTTAAATGCTATTTATTATTAAAACCCTTATATTTGTTGCTGTTAAGTGGTTTTTAAGATTGAAAATTTAGAATAATTCTAAATAAGTTTTATTTATAACATCATCATTAAAAACAATAAAAAATAACGCTATGAGTTCAACAGAAGATGTGATTTTAGAAGATGATTTTATTTGCTTGCGTTTTAAGAACAACACAGATAATCAACAAGTTATAGAACGAGATTTGGGCAACGGCATTATGCAGTTTCATTTTGTTTTAAAAGGGAAAGGTATTTTTTTGTTTAATCAAGGTAGTTACGAAATGCCTGTACCCGAAGAAAACGGTTTAACGCTATACAATCCGCAACGCAGTTTGTCTTTACATTTAAATTTAGCGCCACAATCTTGGGTAATTTCTATTGTTATTTCTATTAATAAGTTTCACTCGTTGTTTTCAACCGAAGCCGAATTTATTCCTTTCTTATCAAAAGATTCTATAGATAGAAAACATTATGCCATGCAGCCTATTTCGCCAGCCATGTCGGTTGTGCTGTATCAAATAATGAACTTTAATTTACATTCGTCTGTAAAAAAACTGTATTATAAAGCAAAGGTTTATGAATTGATGAGCTTGCTTTTTAACAAACCCGAAGATACAAATACCGACAGTTGTCCGTTTAAAACAGACGAGGAAGAAACCATGAAAATAAAACAAGCAAAGGATATTTTAATTAAAAACATGGCAGAACCACCAGGACTTCAAGAATTAGCAGACGCTGTTGGTTTGAATATTAAAAAACTTAAACAGGGTTTTAAACAAGTTTACGGCGACACCGTTTACGGTTTTCTGTTTGATTATAAAATGGAATACGCTCGTAAATTATTAGATAGCGGCACATATAATGTAAACGAAGTAGGTAATAAAATAGGTTACAGTACCGCAAGCCATTTTATAGCAGCCTTTAAAAAGAAATTTGGAACAACTCCAAAAAAATATTTGGTTTCATTAATTACCAATTAAAAGAATTGATACTTTAATAAATTTTAAATATCATACAAAACAAAAAATTTAAACAAACACATAGTACCTTTGTAAAAATCAAAAACGAAATGAAAGGAGTTTTACTAGTAAATTTAGGATCGCCAGAAAGCCCAGAGCCAAAAGATGTTAAACCTTATTTAGATGAGTTTTTAATGGATAAATATGTAATTGATGTTCCGTATTTATTAAGAGCTTTTTTAGTAAGAGGCATTATTTTAAGAAAAAGACCTGAAGATTCGGCACATGCTTATAAAAAAATTTGGTGGAAAGAAGGTTCTCCTTTAATTGTACTTTCAGAACGCATGCATAAAAAAGTGCAACCTTTGGTTAATGTACCAGTAGCGTTAGCAATGCGTTACGGCAGCATGACTATTGAAAAAGGCTTGCAAGAATTACACGATAAAGGCGTAACCAATGTTATGATGCTACCGTTGTACCCACAATACGCAATGGCTTCTACATTAACAATAGAAGTTTTGGCAGAGGAAATTAGAAAGAAAAAATTTCCACACATGACCATTATGAACTTCCCTGCATTTTATAATAAACCCGATTATATTGAAGTATTGTCTAATTCTATAAAAAATTATTTAGAAGGATTTGAATACGATCAATTGGTATTTTCGTACCACGGTATTCCAGAACGTCATGTTCGTAAAACCGATAAAACAAAATCGCACAAAAAATTTGTAACCAACCAAATGTGTTGCGAAGTAGGTACAACTGCTGCAGATTTTTGTTACCGTACGCATTGTTACGAAACCACTCGTTTGGTTGTAGAAAAACTAGCAATTCCAAAAGATAAATACTGTGTAACATTTCAATCGCGTTTAGCAGGTGATAAATGGTTAGAACCTTATACCGATGTAGAAATTGATAATATGCCCGCTAAAGGCATCAAGAAAATTGCAGTGGTAACACCAGCTTTTGTTACCGATTGTTTAGAAACACTAGAAGAAATTGCTATTAGAGCAAAAGAAGACTTTAAAGCCAAAGGCGGTGAAGACTTTTTAGCAATTCCTTGTTTAAATGATGATGATCAATGGTGCCAAGTGGTTGGTAATTGGATTAACAACTGGGCTAAAAATTAGCATTCTATGTATTTATACTTAAAAGCATTACATATTATTTTTATAGTATGTTGGTTTGCCGGACTTTTTTATATTGTTCGGCTTTTTGTGTATTATGCCGAAGCACAATTAAAACCCCAATTAGAAAAAGAAATTCTATCTAAACAATACCAACTCATGACCAACAGGTTGTGGTTTATTATAACGTTTCCGGCAGCTGTTTTAGCAACCATATTCGGTGTGTGGATGCTGATTGAAAATCCTTCATTACTACAAATGCCTTGGATGCATGTAAAATTACTTTTTGTAATTTTATTGTGGGCGTATCATTTTAAATGCCATCAATTTGTTAAACAGATAGAAAGCAGAACATTAGAAAAAAAAGGATCCTTCTTTAGAATTTGGAACGAAGGTGCTACAATTATACTTTTCTCGGTAGTTTTTTTAGTAATTTTAAAAAATGCCTTTAATTGGATTTTCGGAGTTGTAGGAATTATTGTATTTTCGATGTTGTTAATGATGGGATACAAATTTTACAAACGCATTCGCGAACGTAACGAAAACTAATTTATGACCTTTAAACCATACAGTATTAAAAAAACTTCTTTACGGGTACGAATTTTCATTGCCATGATTTTTCTTACCATTGTATCGTCAGTTTTAATTGCTATGGTTACCATTTATCAATTTAAAAAAGAAGCACGCAATTACCATCAAGACAGACTAATCAGGAAAGAAGATGCAGTAAACGAACATCTTAATTTTGTTCTACAAACAACCGATATTCCTGTTACAACAGAAAATTTGCCTTTTATTTTTAAAGATAAAATTTTTGAAATTTCTACCATTCATAACATACAGATCAACATTTACGATTTAAAAGGAAATCTGTTAATTACATCGAAAGGAAATTTCATTGTTGATAAAATAAACAACGAAGTTATATCGTCCAATATCCTGAAAATTATTGAAACCACAAGCACCAAGCGTTTCATTGATTTAAGGATTGTAGATGGAGTAACGTATCGATCTGCCTATAATTACATTAAAGACAACCAGTTTAAACCTTTGGGTATCATCAGTATGCCCGTTGCCGAAGAAACATCGTATTACGACGCACAGGTAAACAGTTTCCTGCTACTTTTTGCGCAAATTTATTTGTTCATTATTGTTCTGGCTATTTTTTTAGCGTTCATTCTATCAAGCTATATCACCAAAACTTTACAATTAATTAGCGAGCGTATTCAAAAAACGAATATCAACAGAAAAAACGAAAAAATTAAGGTTGAAAACACCTCGTATGAAATTGAAACACTGATAAATTCATACAACCAAATGGTTGACAAACTGGAAGAATCGGCAGAAAAACTAGCTCAAAGTCAACGCGAATTGGCATGGCGCGAAATGGCGAAACAGGTGGCGCACGAAATTAAAAATCCGTTAACGCCCATGAGGTTAACCGTGCAAAGTTTTCAAAGAAAATTCAATCCAGAAGATCCAAAGATACACGATAAAATAAAAGATTTCTGCGAAACCATGGTGCAACAAATTGATACTATGAGTGCGGTAGCATCCGCATTTTCTAATTTCGCATCGATGCCAGCACAGCAAAACACTACCTTAAACATAGTAAAAGTTGTTCAGTTGGCTTTAGATATTTTTAACGAAGATTTCATTCATTTTCAATCAGAAGAAGAAGAAATCATTGCTATATTTGACCAGTCGCAAATCATACGTATCATAAACAATCTGGTTAAAAATGCCATTGAAGCAATACCGAATTACGAACCTTTTCCAAGAATTTCGGTCAAAGTAAAACGCGAAGATCAATGGGTATTACTAACCGTATCAGACAACGGATTGGGAATTCCAGAAGATTTAAAAGAAAAAATATTCGAACCAAAATTCACAACCAAAACAAGCGGCATGGGATTGGGCTTGGCAATGATTAAAAACATGATAGAAAGCTACGGCGGCACCATACATTTTAAATCGGTTTTGAATAAAGGCACAACATTTTATGTAAAACTACCAATTACTAATTAAAAAGATAAAAATATGTTATTTGAAAACATTTTAGTAGAAAAAAACAATGCGGTTGCAACAATTACCATTAACCGTCCAACAAAATTAAATGCATTAAATAAAGCAACGATCGAAGAATTACACAATGCTTTTAAAGAGTGTGAAAGCGATAGCGAAGTGCGTGCCATTATTGTTACAGGCTCTGGTGAAAAAGCGTTTGTTGCAGGTGCAGATATTTCGGAATTTGCTAGTTTTAACACATCAGAAGGATCTGAATTAGCACGTAAAGGACAAGAACTATTGTTTGATTTTGTAGAGAATTTACAAACACCAGTAATTGCTGCTATAAACGGATTTGCCTTAGGTGGCGGATTAGAATTAGCAATGGCTGCGCATATTAGAATTGCATCAGACAACGCAAAAATGGGTTTACCCGAAGTTACTTTAGGTGTAATTCCAGGCTACGGTGGTACACAACGCTTACCGCAACTTATTGGTAAAGGTCGTGCAAACGAATTAATTATGACTGCACAAATGATCGATGCCAATACGGCTTTAACTTATGGTTTGATAAACCACGTGGTGGCGCAGCCAGAATTATTAGACAAAGCAAACGATTTGGCTGGAAAAATTGCCAAAAATTCTCCAACAGCAATTACACAGGCAATTAAAGCGGTGAACGCAAATTTTAAAGACGGAATTAATGGCTTTAATACAGAAATTGATCGTTTTGGATACTGCTTTGGAACTGCCGATTTTAAGGAAGGAACAACTGCATTTTTAGAAAAACGCAAAGCCGATTTTAAAGGAAATTAAGAAAAAGCATCAAAAAAGTTGATTTTTAATTATATTTATAAATGATTTTAGCAAAAAAAGATATATGAAAAATTTACTTTTAATTTTACTCGCAGTTTTTTTAACAAATTGTAAAAGTGATGATAATTCTCAAATTCCTATTCAAACAGAGATTTTCAAAATCGTAGCACAAGGTTTTTTTTCTGGTGATAACATTACAACAACAACAACACAAAACAATGTGCTAACAAATCAAAATGACTGGAATCAGCTTGTAACATTATTATCCTCTGAACATCATGATTTAAGTACCGTTGCCGTTAATTTTAGTTATGACAACATAGTATTTGTTAGAGACGAGCCTAGACCTGATGGTAGATATGCAATTACAATTGATAAAGTTTTATATACGTCTACAGAAATCCAGATTTACATAAGAAAAATTGTAAACGACGACGGTTCTCATATGCCTATTCAACCATTTTGTGTTGCTAAAATTTCTAAAACTAATTTACCTGTAAATTTTTATTAGGATTTTGAAGTTTTCGCGAAGATCGAACCATCGAAAAATTAATAATGTGCAGTTTGGTGTAAAGCATGATATAACATTATTTTTAACTGTGTCAAAGTTTAAAACTTTGACACAGTTTATTTTTAGAAGCTGACACGAGTTTACGAACTGAACGCAGTTAAACAAGTTCAGGTTAACACTAGAACTATACTTTTTAGTACAAACAAAAAAATCCTGTATTTTGCAATACAGGATTTTGGCTTTATAATAACTAATTAGTTATTGGTTTTCATTTTGTCTAACGTTTTGTTGTAGCCATCTTCAACATCTTTACCAACTTTTTTGGCTCCTTCTTCTACTTTATCAGCAGCGTTGTTAATACCGTCTTTAACATCTGCTGCAGTGTTATTAATACCTGCTTTTAAATTATCCCAAGAATTTTTAGCCTCGTCGCGGACTTTAATTGCAGCTTCTTCAGCTTTTTTATCACCTTTAGCAATAGCTGCTTGCACATCGGCTTCGGCTTTATCGTATTTAACTTTAGCCTCATCAACTTGTGCCTGCACAGCCGGATCAACAATTGTTTCTTCTGTTGTAACCGTTGTTGTTTCTGTTGTTAATGAATCAACCGTTGTGTCTGTTGTGGTTGTAGTTTCTTTTTTACATGCTGTTACAGATAGTAATCCTGCAGCAAAAGCCACTAATAAAATGTTCTTTTTCATACTTTTAATTTTTATGATTAATGAATTTTGAAATAAAAATACAAAAAAAATTGAAATAGCAACTTTTTTACTCCTTATAATTAGGATTGTTATAAAAATTCATCTGACGTTTAATAGCGTTTTTTCTTCGTTCAATATAACGCGAACTGTTTTTAGCCTTATATACTCTAGGATTTGGTAATATTGCCGCAATAGCAGCTGCTTCTGCCTTTGTAATGTTTTTTGCCGATTTATTAAACCAGTGTTGCGATGCCGCTTCGATACCATAAATACCGTTACCCATTTCAATAGAGTTTAAATAAACTTCCATAATGCGTTCTTTACCCCACACAATTTCAATTAAAACGGTAAAATAAGCTTCTAGTCCTTTTCTTAAATAACTTCTGCCCTGCCATAAAAAAACATTTTTGGCTGTTTGCTGGCTAATGGTACTTCCACCCTTAATTTTTTTTCCTTTTTGATTATTCTTATAGGCTTTTTCAATTGCTTTTACGTCAAATCCGTTATGGCTAGTAAATTTACCGTCTTCACTGGCAATTACTGCTTTTTGTATAGCTGTTGACATTTCATCAATTGAAACCCAATCGTGTTTCCAAACAACTTTTTCGTTACCGGCAATCTGTTCAATTGTTCTAACAAACATCAACGGAGTAAACGGCACGGGTATAAACTTAAAAACCACCACCAAACCAACGCTTATCCCCAAAAAATAGAGAATTATTTTACCTATGAATTTTAAAATTTTCTTCACCATAATGCATAAAAAAAGGGATGTAAATATACTCCCTATTTTTTATTTTTTGCTCTTTTATTATTTATCAATTTAACAACAAAAGGTACCGTAGTAATCAAAATAATTATTAAAATAATGTATTCAATGTAATGGGTAAGATCAAAATTATAACTATCTAACAGAAAGCGGTATAGATAATGCCCTGCAAAAATCAGTGAAAACGCCCATGCAATAGAACTTATAATGTTATAGAATAAAAACTTCTTAAATTCCATATTGGCAACGCCCGCAATAATTGGGGTAAACGTACGCACAACTGGTAAAAAACGCGCAAATATAATAGCACGACCGCCGTGTTTTTCAAAAAATGCTTTCGATTCTAAAAGGTATTTTTTCTTAAACAACAAACCGTCTTCTTTTTGGTACAAGTAGTTTCCACTTTTAGATCCAAACCAATATCCAAACAAGTTACCTATAACTCCTGCTAAAGCAACCAACGAAGCAACACCTAAAACATTTAAGAAATCGCTTTCAATTTCAACCACCTCGCTCATTAAAGCCTTGCTGTAAATACCCGATAAAAACAATAAACTGTCACCCGGTAAAAAAAAGCCCGCCAATAAACCAGTTTCAGCAAATACAATAAACAAAACAACGTATAAACCAATTTTATGCCCGGCAATTTCTAAATTTATGTAGAATTCAGGATTGATTAAGTCGCCCCAGTTAAAATCTTCCATTCTATATTAATTGTGTAGTATTTTTTCGCTCGTGAAATTACTCATAATTTTTCATTTTTCTACCGTTCAAAAACCATAAAACAAAACTTTAAGGAATTTTTATCATTTAATATTTCGTAATTTTAGCCACAAATAAAAATAGGTATAAAATGAAACGTATTTTATTAGCTACATTATCTGTTGTTGCGCTACAAGCAACTGCACAAGATAATGTAATGACAAAAGAATTACTTTGGCAGTTAGGACGTGTAAACCCGGTAGGTATAACCGAAAAAGGCGATTACCTAATTTATAAAGTGGGTACCCCCGACATGAACGGCAACAAAGTAAATTACAAAACCTATCAGGTAACTGTTGACGGAAAACGTATTAAAGAATTGGAAAATACCGATGGTTTAATTAAAGACCGAAACCTTTCGCCCGACGGAAAGTTTAAATTATCTGCCGAAGAAGTTAAGGTTAATAAAGTTTTAGGTAAAGACAGGTATCCTGAATTGAAAGATGCAAACGTTTATGTGTACGATGGTTTAGACTACCGCCATTGGGATAAAGACAACGATGGATCTTTTAGTCACGTTTTTGTTACCAATTTGGAAACCAACGAAAAAACGGATTTATTGAAAGACGAACCTTACTATAGTCCGCAAGCTCCGTTTGGTGGCGAAGAAGACTATATTTGGCATCCTAGTGGAAAATCGGTAATTTATGTATCAAAAAAGAAAGCAGGAACCGCTTATGCTACAAGTACTAATACCGATTTGTACGAATACAATTTAGATACAAAGCAAACCGTTAATTTAACCGAAAAGAATTTAGGATACGATACTTATCCAACTTTTTCACCAAACGGAGATTTAACATGGTTACAAATGAAAAGCGATGGCTATGAAGCCGATAAAAACGACATTATTGTACGCCATAAAGGTATTGATATTAACTTAACCGCTGCTTGGGACGGTACTGTAAGCAGTTATGTTTGGAGTAACGACGGTAAAAAAGTATATTTTATTGCTCCGGTTGACGGAACTACACAGTTGTTTGAAGTCAATTTTCCGGGGGTAACAAGAATTGCCGTTACAGTGAAACAATTAACGAACGGTATTTTTGACGTTGCCAGTATTGTAGGCTTTACAAAAGATAAAGTTTTGGTAACCCGTACCGATTTTAATACGGCTTCTGAAGTTTATTCGTACGATTTAAAGAAGAAAACGTGGAACCAAATTACGCATGTAAACGATGCTGCGTACAGTAAAATTGCAAAAAGCAAAGTTGAAAAGCGTTATGTAACAACTACCGATGGTAAAAAAATGTTGGTTTGGGTAATTCTTCCACCAAATTTTGATCCTAATAAAAAATACCCGACGTTGTTATATTGCCAAGGCGGACCACAGTCTATTGTATCGCCTTTTTATTCGTTCCGATGGAATTTTCAATTAATGGCAGCAGAAGGTTATGTAATTGTAGCACCAAACCGCAGAGGTTTACCAGGTTTTGGTGTAGAATGGAACGAAGCTATTTCTAAAGATTGGGGCGGACAGGCAATGAACGATTACCTATCAGCTATCGATGATGTTTCTAAAGAAAAATATGTTGATACAGCTCGTCGTGGTGCAGTTGGTGCTAGTTACGGTGGTTATTCGGTTTATTATTTGGCAGGTATCCACCAAAATCGCTTTAAAAGTTTTATTGCACATTGCGGTGTTTTCAACTTACACAGCATGTACGGAACTACCGAAGAAACATTTTTCCCTAACTGGGATGCAGGCGGCGCGTATTGGGATGCCGAAACTAATAAAGATGTTGCAAAAACCTATTACCAGCACAACCCAATTTTATTGGTAAAAAACTGGAACACCCCTATCTTGATTTTCCACGGTGGTAAAGATTACCGTGTACCAATTGGGCAAGGTCAGGAAGCATTTGCAGCAGCACAATTACAAGGTATTAAAAGCCGTTTTGTTTATTTACCCGATGAAAACCACTGGGTGCTTAAACCACAAAATGCAATGGTTTGGCAAACCGAATTTTTTAAATGGTTAAAAGAAACGTTGTAATTTATAATAAATCCTTCAGGTTACACTTGAAGGATTTTTTGTTATTTTTAGTTTGAATGAATACCATTTGTCACTCTGAACTTGTTTCAGAGTCTCACTTCAACCTTATTTTATTTTATACGATACTGACCCTATTTTGCGAATTGTACGAAATAAATCAAGTTAAAAATGACCATATAATTTATACAACTTTATAAGTTTAACCTTTGTCAAAGGTTAGAACTTTGACAAAGATGCTTACAATAAATCAAAATTATCAATCAATATCTGTAACAAAATCCCTAAATTCGTACTCACTATAAAAATATTCAAATAACATACTATGTTTCGTTTAAAATTTCAACCATTAGTTGCGGCGGTATTAATTGCAATTGCTTCAACTACAAATGTATCGGCACAAGACGATTTAATGAATAAAGTTAAGGCAAACCAAAGTGCTAACAGTAAAGATCATTTTACGTTTACCGATGTAATAAATTTAGAAAACACTTCTATTAAAGATCAAGGTTCGTCTGGAACTTGTTGGAGTTATTCAGGAAATTCGTTTATTGAATCTGAAATGATTCGTATGGGTAAAAAACCAGTAGAACTGGCTCAAATCTTTACTGCGCGTAATGCTTACATAGAAAAAGGAAAAATGTATGTAAAAATGCATGGCGCGGTTACATTGGGCGAAGGTGGTGCTTTTCACGATGTAATGAATATGTACAAAAAATACGGTACGGTACCAAGATCTGCTTACACAGGTTTACAGGAAGGTCAAACTCGTAACAATTTTTCTGAAATGAGTAAAATGACCGAATCTGTTTTAGCATCGGTTATTAAAAACGATAAATTGTCAGAAAACTGGTTAAATGCTTATACTTCGGTTATTGATACGTATTTAGGTGAAGCTCCGACAGAATTTATGTACGAAGGAAAAAAATACACACCTAAAACATTTGCAGATCAGGTTGTAGGTATTAATGCAGATGATTACGTTGAAGTTTCATCGTTTCAAGAATATCCTTGGTACACTAAATTTACTTTATTAGTACCTGACAACTGGGCGTTTGATCAAGTTTGGAATGTAAAACAAGACGAATTGGTTGAAATTGTTGACAATGCTTTGAAAAACGGATACACTGTTGCTTGGGGTGGCGATGTTTCTGAAAAGGGGTTCAGTTGGAAAAATGGTGTAGCTTACATTCCTGAAATTGATTTTGCACAAATGACAGCCGAACAAAAAGCAGATATGTTCAACGGACCTAAACCAGAGAAAAAAGTAACCGATGCCGATCGTCAAAAAGCATTTGATAACTACGAAACTACAGATGACCACGGAATGCATATAACAGGTATTGCAAAAGACCAAAACGGTAAAGAATACTACATTGTTAAAAATTCTTGGGGATTATCTAACGATTACAAAGGATATATGTACATGACCAAAGAATTCATGAAGTATAAAGCAACCGATATTATGGTTCATAAAAATGCTTTACCAAAAGCCATAGCTAAAAAATTAGCATTGTAATTTAAAATTATACAAGTAAAAAGGAGATGTGAAAGCATCTCTTTTTTATTTTTGCAAAAAAATTGATTATGAGTAAAGATTCATTAAAAACCGTAATGCAAGATACCGTTACACTTGCCGGACAGAAAGAAGAAATTTTAAAGGCTGTTCAACCCGAAAATATGAAAGAAGGTGTAGCAGAAACAGTAAGTGAAGTTTCGCAATATGTAGAGAAGATTATTGCAATGGGAATTAATGCTATTCCAGCAGTAGTTAAAGCAGCATTTATTTTAACTGTAGGATTATTTTTAATTCGTTTAGTAACCAGAATCGTTAAAAGTCGTTTTGAAAAAAGAAATGTCGACCTTTCTTTGCGAGGCTTTTTAATGTCTGTCATTAAATTTATACTCTACGCATTATTAATATTGTCTGTTGCTGGTAATTTAGGCTTTCAAACCACAGCAATTTTAGGAGCTTTATCTGGTTTAGTATTGGCAGCAGGTTTAGCTTTGCAAGGATCACTATCGAATTTTGCAGGTGGTGTATTAATTTTATTGTTCCGTCCGTTTGAAATAGGCGATTACATAGAAAACTCTGCAGGTACCGAAGGAACCGTTGATAAAATAGATTTGCTTTATACAACTTTAACCAACTCACAAGGCATTAAAGTTTTTAGCCCTAATGGAACTTTGGCAAATTCGGTTATTCGTAATTTTTCTAAAATCACCAAACGTCGTGTTGAATTTGCTTTAACCATAAGTTACGATGATAATATACAAGAAATTCAAAAAGTTATCTTAACCAAATTAGCTAATGATACACGCGTATTAAAAGATCCAACACCTGAAATTTTTGTAAAAGAACTCGCAGCAGCTGGTGTGGTTTTAACCATTCGTTTATGGGCAGAAAAAGCAAACTTCGGATCGCTACACAACTCTATTCAAGACGAAATTAAAACAACTATTTACGGAAACGGATTTAAAAATCCATTTTCGGCAACACCAATCCGAGTTATTAACGAAACACCAAGTAAATAAAGAAAATGCTCCTTAAAAAAAGGAGCATTTTTATTTATCATTTATTGAGGTGTAAAGTTATGTACTTATTTTAATTCTTTGTAAACCAATATGTTTT
>JBEBXO010000039.1:0-23621 GCA_040391585.1 Paenimyroides ummariense
AAAATCACTCATTTTTTAATTCAATTAGGTTAATAAATAATTCTAAAGCGCCAGTGTTTCCTGCGGGTAATTGTCTAAAAAAACTTAAACCTGTATAAATGTAATATCCCTTACCGTGTTTCGCAATTAATAAAGCTCCATATGTTTCTTTTTCATCAAAATCGTGCGAAGTTATTACAGGTTGAAATTCGTCTGCAAATTCATCGGCATAATACAAACCTTGTTCCTGAACCCAAAGTTGAAAATTTTTCTGTGTAATCTTAAACGGCTTGTTTAATACCGTTTCGTTGGGATTAATGAATTTTACAACAGCGTTTTCATCGGTAACTCTAGTCTTTCCAATTTTTAAGTTATATGGTGCAATTTCTTCGGTTTGTAAATTGCCATTGGTTTGATATTGCACAATAACCGTTCCGCCGTTTTTAGCATAATCAAACAGTAATTGGTTTTTAGTTTTTAACGAACTTTCGGTGTTAAAAGCACGAATACCTACAATTATTGTTTCGTATTTTGATAATTCTTCAGCTTTTACAGTTTCTAAATTAATAAAATCTAGGTTGTAACCAACATTTTTTAATACTTGTGGAATTTCATCACCTGCCCCCATTATATAACCAATGCGTTGTTTTTTTATTTCTTTATCAAGTATAATAATTCTTGTTTTTACTTGTTTATAATAATAACTTAATGGAATATGTTCATAATCAATCCATTTGATTTCATCTGAAACTGATTTTCCATCAAAATAGAAAGCAGCATCATAATCAAAACCCGATTCATCTTCTTGGATTTGATATTGAATTTCTCTGTTTTTTTCATTTGCTTTCAGCGTTATAGGAATTTTACCAACGTTTGGTTTTCCTTTTCTTTGCCAATACGCAAAAACACCCTCAATATCTTGGTTTGAATAGTTATCAATAATAGCTGTTATGGTTAAATCTTTATTTTTTTTAGCGATATACACCGGATTTTTAATTTTTACCGAAACCTTTCTAATGACATGAAACGGTTTGTAAACTTCGCCTTTCACAACGTCTTTATAACGGTATTGTATTGGTAATGAATACGTAAGGTAAACACCGTTAATTTCTAAACCAATTTTATTTTTGATGATACTATGAATTTTTGGATTTTCTTTGAATTGTCTTTCAACAAAATCTGTTAAAGTTACAAAACGCTGAAAATGAGTTAATTGTCCGTTGAAAGTAGTGTCAAAATAATCATAAAAAACTTCTTTACTTTGTAACTTTTTGTTTAACAATGTTTTATTGTTGTTTAATGTAACGTCTTTTATAACAATATTTTGGTTAGAACGATTGGCAACTTCTACTTTTATAGGAATTGTTGCATCTGGAAAGCTATAAGGTTCATTTGTAGTAATATCTAAAAATAATCCGGCGCAGTTTTTAATCAGTTCTTTAACTTCGTTTTGTTTACGTGTTTTCCAAATGGTTTCGGGTAATTTATCAATTTCAACGTAAATTTTTGTGAGTAAATTGATCGATTTTGATGGATCTTTAAAATCGTATTCGTTGATTAATTGTGTAACCAAAGGTTGAATGTTTTTTCCGCCTTCAATACGATTCCAACTGGTATCAATCCCTTCAAACAAATTGCTCGATTTTAAATTTTCGCCATCAACCAATTCCACATAATCAATTTCTTCGCCACGAGAAGATAAATCGCCAAAACCTTGTGATTGATGCTGACTGCGACTTAAAGACGCAATTTCTTGATTATTTTTTCCTAAATGCTGATAAAAAACACCAATATTTAACGGAATATATTTTGATTTATCGGCTTTATCAAACGCCTGTTTGCTACCAAAAAAGAACCATGATACATTAAAAAACAGACGTTTGGTTTTCCAAATAGGTAAATCTTCTTCAATTACCCATGGAAGTTTGTATGTAGGATCTTTAGCTAAAGTAAACGCTTCTTTTGAAAGTTGTGCCGAAGCCGTATGATGTCCATGTGTGTTGCCTTCGGTTCTATGGTCAAAACGGTTAATAATAATATCAGGCTGTTCTTTCCGAATCATGTACACCATTTGTTGTAATAGTGATTCTTTTCCCCATAGTTCCAATGCTTCATTAGGTTTCTTTGAAAAACCAAAGTCATTTGCCATAGAAAAAAACTGATGTCCGCCATCAATTTTTCTCGCATTCAATAACTCGTTGGTTCTAATAATACCCAAATCGGTTCCCAATTCATTGCTGATTAAATTTTGTCCGCCGTTTCCACGAGTTAACGACAAATAATTGGTGTGTGCTTTATCGTGATGTGTTAAATAAGTAATTAACCGAGTGTTTTCATCATCGGGATGTGCAGCAATGTACATGGCACTTGCCAAAACGTTGAGCTGTTCCATTTTGAAATAAATTTCAGATGGAGTAGGAGTTTGTGGTTTTTGTGCTGCTATGTTTTGCATTAATAACGCACAAAAAATATATAGAATGTTTTTTTTCATTTTTATAATATTGCTAGCTGCTAGTGATTGGTTTTTACCACATAGAAACATAGTTTATGATTGAGGCAATGCGCTAAAATATTCATTTACAAAAGTTCTTTGCCCTTGTTGAAAAATATTTGAACAATTAAAATTTATAAGAATGCCCTTCGGGCATTGCAATAGTTTCATATAGGTTAGAATTTGTGCATCATAAATTGGAATTATTTCTTTGACAGATTTTAATTCAACAACAATACTATTTTCAATAAATAAATCGCATCTAAAATCAATATCAAGAGATTTACCTTTGTACATTACCGGAAGTTTCATTTCTGATACAAAGCTGATATTTCTTTGTATAAATTCTTCTTTTAAGCATTCATGGTAAACAGTTTCTAGAAGTCCGCTCCCCATTATTTTGTGAACTTCAATTGCACAACCAATAATTTCATAAGTTAATTCATCTAAATATCTTTTTGTAATCATGTTTAATAATTCTATGTATCTATGTTGTTAAAAGAACCTACAAAACCACTACCGATTTTTGTAAAAACAAGTTGTTAGGATACGATATTTTTTCACCTTCATCTGTAATTAATATAGTATGAAATGCTTTAATATCATCGATTTCGGCTTCAATCGGGAAATCTTTATCGTGAATTTTTATTCGGTCGCCAATTTTAAACGGAAATGCAAAAAACATAATTACACCTGCGGTAAAGTTGCTTAAAACCGACCATTGTGCAAAAAATGCCACTCCAATAAAAGTTATTGCTGCTCCTACAAAACCAAAAAGCTGTGTAGTATCAACACCCCACAAAAGAATGATGAAAATTACGAACAGAATATTAAAAAAGGAATTAAAATATTTAATAATCAGTTTGCTACGATTGTCTGATTTTGATGAATAGGCAGAGAATTTTAAAACTACTTTGCTAATAACAAGTCTTAATACATAAATTACAATAATTAAAACAAGTGTTGCTATAATTCTTCCGTAATAATCGGGTAAGTGAAAATTTTGAAACATTACCATTTAATTAATTCGTTATACAATTTTTCCATTGGCATTCCCACAACATTGGTGTACGATCCGTTTATTTTTTCTATGCCAATTAAGCCAATCCATTCCTGAATACCGTAAGATCCGGCTTTATCAAAAGGTTTAAATATGTCAACATAATAATCTATATCTAAAGGGTTTAGTGTATTAAATGCAACTTGAGTTACATCGTAAAACAGTTGTTCTTTTTGGTTTGATTTGATACAAACAGCACTAATAACTTCATGTGTTTTACCAGATAGTTGTTGCAACATTTGTTTAGCATCTTCACTGTTTTCGGGTTTTCCTAAAGCTTCATTATCAATCCAAACAATGGTATCGCAGGTAATTACAAGCTCGTTGACATCTAAATTATTAAAAACCGATGCTTTTTGCTGTGCTATATATAAAGCAATATCCTTGCCCTTTAAGTGGGAAGGATATTCTTCGTTTACGTTTGCTGGTTTAATGGTAAAAACTAAACCTAAATCTGTTAAAAATTGTTTTCTTCTGGGAGAATTTGATGCTAATATTATGTGATAATCGTTATATTTTTCTTGTAAAATCATTCTATTTTAAATTGAAAAATAAAACTACAATAGAAAATATAGTTAACCAAATGATTATGTTTAAAATATTGTTTATACGGTTAAAATCTTCGGTTGTTTTGGCATTCCACAATTTTACAAGGTAGAATAAGTACGGAAGTATTACCAATACGCCAATGTATCCAATTAATAATGATAAATTTAAATGAATGGCACAAAATACAACAATTAAAACCAAAGGTATCAACGATAAAACAGTGGTACGTTTAGCACCAACTTCTCTGCCGTGTATGGTTGCCAGCGACTTGCGATTGTGTTTAATATCTAATTCCATAAACTTTAAATCAATTAAAATCGTTTTAATAAAATACAGGAACCATAACAAAACACATATTTGTAACGAAATATTTAGCAACTGTTGTTTTTCTGGATCTTCTTCGGCATTCATTTGTAAAGACGGCATTAAATCCATCATAACCATTATAAAAAATGCAAAAGAAATAATCAGCGAATACACAATATTATCAAAAACTAATATTTTACGCCATTGTGTAATGTATAAATACAATATTGCTGCTAATCCTAAAAAAAAACCAAAATAATACGTACGGTCTATATCGCTGGCTACAAAGAATGATATTCCAATACCAATGGCATTAAAACCTAGATATTTATAGTATGCTTTTTCTACATTTTGCTGAATGGTTTTGTCGGGAAATTCTTCTTGCAATACAATTTTGTACAGCAGCACACCGCCGTATAAAATAAAACCAATTGCGATTACAAACGCAAAATAATGAAGCTTAGAAAGACCTAAATCTTGAATTAAAGGTTCAAATAAAACAAATCTAAATAGTAAAACAGCTACAATAACTTGTAACATCATTTGCGCCTGATCTTTTTTTAGAACATTCATAAGCTTATATATTTAACTGTTAATCAAATTTTGCCTCAAAGTGCTCAAGCCAATTTCCTTGAACCTTCATAACTTGCTCTATTACATCGCGCACGGCACCTTCACCACCTTTTACATGCGAAATGTATTTGCTTAATTTTTTAATTTCGGGCGCAGCATCTTGCGGACAAGTAGGCAAACCTACCTTTTGCATTACCCAATAATCGGGTAAATCGTCGCCCATGTATAAAATATTTTCGGGTTTTATATTGTTTACATCTATGTATTCCTGATAAATTTCTACTTTATCATGTACTCCTAAATGTATGTCGTAAATGCCTAAATTTCTTAATCGTATTCTTACTCCTTCGCTTGATCCGCCCGAAATAACGCAAACATTGTATCCTTTTTCTATTGCTGCTTTCATTGCGTAACCGTCGCGAATGTTCATGGTTCTTAATAATTCGCCTGTTTGTGTAACTTGTATGGTTCCGTTTGTTAATACACCGTCAACATCAAAAATAAACGTGTTAATGTTGTTCAGGTATTCTTTGTAACTTTTAGACATTTTCTTGTATGCTTTGTGTAATTAAATTATAGATTGTTTTATAGGTTTTGTTTGTTAAAAAATCTTGATGTGCTGTTATTGTTTTTTGATCGAACCTTACAGCCGGACCCGTTTGTGCCTTTTTCGGATTTAAATAATTGATCTTATCAGCGGTTTCTTTAATCAACGGTTTCAAAATATCGAACGGAATATTGTCTTCTTTGCAAATTTCGTTTCCTATTGAATAAAGATGATTGGTAAAATTACTCACAAAAACGGCTGCTACATGCAGACTTTTTCGTTGTTCAGACGATATTTCGAACACCTTGTCTGATAATTCTTCAGCTAACAGTTTCAATTCGTTTAAATCATCAATGTCTTCTGCTTCCAAACACAACGGGACTTCCTTAAAATTGATTTTCTTGCTTTTAGAAAATGTTTGTAACGGATAAAAAACACCTTTTCGGTTTTTATCGTTCAAAACTTCTAATGCTGTTGTTCCCGATGTATGAGCCACTAAAGCGTCATTATAAGGAATATTTACTGAAACTTCTGCAATAGCACTGTCTGTAACCGAAATTAAAGTAATATCAGCCGGTTTTAAATCATCAATAGCTGTTACAATTAAATCTTTCGGAAAAAAATCATCTATCTTATCTAAAGAACGAACTGCAATGTTTTGAATTTTGTAATTTGGTAAATGTGTTAGTGCCCGCACCAAATGATACGCCACGTTACCAGAACCTATTATGTTTATTGTTTTCATAACATCAAAATTAAGGCAACACCATTTTGTAATTTCAAATTACGTTAAATTTAATATAATTTTAAGAAAAAACACCTTCGTTTGAAAAAATTATGAAAAATTGATTAAAATAAGCATTCAGTACTTTCCCATTTTTAAATTAAAGCTTTAATTGGATATATTTTTGTAAATTTGCAACTTATAAAAAAATATAAGTATGTTAACAGTTTCAAATTTATCTGTACAATTTGGAAAACGTATATTGTTTGATGAAGTAAATGCAACATTTACTCAAGGAAATTGCTACGGAATTATTGGTGCAAACGGTGCAGGAAAATCTACTTTTTTAAAGATTATTGCTGGCGATATTGATCCAACTTCTGGTCATGTAATTCTTGAACCAGGAAAACGTATGTCGGTTTTAAACCAGAACCACAATATGTTTGATGAGCATACCGTTTTAGAAACTGTTTTAATGGGAAATAAAGTGCTGTTTGCTGTTAAAAAGGAAATGGACGATTTATATGCCGATTATTCTGATGAAAATGCAGATCGTATTGGTGAGTTACAATTACAGTTTGATGAAATGAACGGTTGGAATGCCGATTCTGATGCTGCTTCTATGTTATCGAATTTAGGTATTTCTGAAGATTTGCATTACACGTTGATGAGCGAGGTAGAACCAAAATTGAAAGTTCGCGTGTTATTGGCACAGGCATTGTTTGGTAACCCTGACGTTTTGGTAATGGATGAGCCTACCAACGACTTGGATTTTGAAACCATTGGCTGGTTAGAGAATTTCTTGGCAAACTATGAAAATACTGTTTTAGTTGTATCACACGACCGCCACTTTTTAGATGCCGTTTGTACGCATATTTCAGATATCGATTTTGGTAAAATCAATCATTTTTCAGGAAACTATACCTTTTGGTACGAATCTTCGCAATTAGCAGCCAAACAACGTGCACAGCAAAACAAGAAAGCCGAAGAGAAAAAAGCCGAGTTAGAAGAGTTTATTCGTCGATTTTCTGCCAACGTTGCCAAATCAAAACAAGCTACTTCTCGTAAAAAAATGATCGAAAAGTTGAATGTGAACGAAATTAAACCATCTTCACGTCGTTACCCTGCCATTATTTTTGAACAAGAGCGCGAAGCGGGTGATCAAATTTTAAATATTAAAGGGTTAAGTGCTTCTGTTGATGGAGACATTCTTTTTAAAGATGTTGATTTTAACATGGCTAAAGGCGATAAAATTGTTGTTTTTTCTAAAGATTCTCGTGCAACAACTGCTTTTTATGAGATTTTGAACGATAATTTAAAAGCTGACGCAGGTACTTTTGAATGGGGTATTACAACCACACAATCTTATTTACCAGCAGATAACCATAGCTTTTTTACCGAAGATTTAACCTTGGTTGATTGGTTGCGCCAATGGGCTAAAACCGAAGAAGAACGCGATGAGGTTTATGTACGTGGATTCTTAGGTAAAATGATTTTTTCGGGTGAAGAAGCTTTGAAAAAAGGTTCGGTATTATCGGGTGGTGAAAAAGTACGTTGTATGCTTTCTCGTATGATGATGATTCGTGCCAATGTGTTGATGTTAGATGAACCTACCAACCACCTAGACTTAGAATCGATTACCGCATTTAACAATTCGTTAAAAAACTTTAAAGGTTCGGTATTGTTTACAACACACGATCACGAGTTTGCACAAACAGTTGGTAACCGTATTTTGGAATTAACACCAAACGGAGTAATTGATCGTTACATGACATTCGATGAATATTTAGACGATCCAAAAATTAAAGAATTAAGAGAAAAGATGTATTCTTAATTTTTATTCTATAAAATTTGTTAAAACAGTTTCAGAAATGGAGCTGTTTTTTTACTATATTTACTTTTTAACTAAAAAAGTATATTATGAACAAAAAATTATTTTTCTTTTTACTAATCCCTTTTGTAGGATTTAGTCAGGTACAAATAGGGCAGGATATTGATGGTGTAGCAGTTGGAGATGTAAGTGGTATAAGTGTTTCTATATCGTCAATAGGAGATATTATAGCAATAGGCGGATCATTTAATAGTGGACAAAAGGGGTATGTTAGAATATTTAAAAATGTGAATGGAACTTGGTCGCAGATTGGTCAAGATATTTTAGGTAAAAATTTTGGAGATCAATCGGGAGAACGTATTTCAATTTCTGATAACGGAAATATTATAGCCATTGGATCTCGTTATAGTAAAACCATGGGCAACAATACAGGGCAAGTACGCGTGTTTAATAATATTGGTGGGACATGGACTCAACTAGGGCAAGATATTAACGGAGAAGCTGCATATGATTATTTTGGTAATGATGTATCGCTTTCCTCAAATGGGAATTTTTTGGCTGTTGGAGCTCCTAAAGACGGTTCTAATACAGGTTATGTAAAAGTTTATAGTAATATTCCTGGTGTGTGGACGCAGATAGGTCAAAAAATTAGTGATCCTAATTTTCAAACTACAGGACGCAGTGTTTCTCTTTCTTCAGACGGTAGTATTTTAGCAATTGCAGCACCGTATAGCGATACAAATGGAACTGATTCAGGTTTGGTAAGGTTGTACAAGAATATTTCAGGAATGTGGACACAAATAGGACAGGATATTGAGGGAAGTGCGGGAAGTTTTAGTGGTTACAGAATATCATTATCGTCAACTGGAAATGCAGTAGCTATTTATGGACCAAGTTTTGGTTCCAATTCAAGTATTATAAAAGTATATGAAAACAACTCCGGAAATTGGGTTCAAATAGGACAAAATATAATTGAGGATGCTGTAGGAAATTATGTTTATTTTGGTTTGTCTCTATCTGGCGATGGTAATATATTAGCATTTGGTAACCCAAACAAAAATCAGGTTAAAATTTATAGAAATATTGCAAAAAGTTGGGTACAGATTGGACAAAGTATTAATGGTAAAAATTCAACAGAAAGATTAGGTAGTAGTCTTCATTTGAGTAAAAATGGAGAGAATTTAATTATAGGTGCGCCAGCTGCCAATGCAAATATTGGTTTAGCAAGAGTTTATAATATAAAAAGCTTATTGGCTTCTAATGAATTTGTATCACAAAACTTCAACATTTATCCAAACCCCACTTCTGATATATTAAACATTAGTTTAAAAAATAATTTGGTTTTAGAGCACGTAACTATTTATAACAATTTAGGTCAAGTGGTTAAAACAGCAAATAAAAATGTTATAGATGTAAGTGAGCTTGCAAAAGGATTGTATTTTGTTGAGGTTACAACAAATCAAGGTAAGGCAACCAAGAAAGTAGTTGTTAAATAAAAAGCTTAAAATCCCTTAAAACATCAATTTTTTAAGGGATTTTTCTTACTTCATTTTCAACGTAGTTTTTTCAATTTTTTCTGATAAGTTACTCATCCATATTAGTTGATCGATAATCAATTGTGATTCTTCTAATTTCTGAATTTTCGAAGCATCGTCAATATCCATTTTTTCAACTTCCTGTCTGCGAATGGCTTTTAATTCGGTAATGCTAATTTTAAAATCTTCTTCAATATCAGAAATTTCGGCATCAAGATCCAAATTATGTAACGATTGACTCAAGTTATTGTTAATATAATCCATAACCAGTTTAAATGCTTTAGAGGCTTCGGTTGTTTTATGAAACTGAATATAAGTACCAATACTTGCTGCCGAGGAAATTAATGTTTGGTTTAAAACCGTTAATTGGTACAATTCGGCTCGGTTTATTTGTTTGCCTTTTGGTTCTTGAATCATTCGTTGAAAGCTTGCCATTAAATTTCCGACTTCAATAAACGCATTTTTCCTCGCCAGTTTGTACGATGTAGATGGTTCGCCTTTTTTTATATAGTAATATTTTACTTCTATAATATACAACTTAATGGCTTTTAACGATTTTTCTAAATGAATATTCATAGAATACAGCTCCCAGGTAGGCCAAACAAAACGGGTAGCCATATATGCCAAAACAGCTCCAACAACGGTATCAACAATACGGTACACCAACTGGGTTTCTGCATTTTTGGTAAGTAATCCGTAAATTAAAATTACATAAAAGGTTACAAAAGTAACGCCAACTTTATAATCGATACCCGAAAACCAATAACCTAAAAGCATCGAAATAATAGCTAAAACACTTAATACGATATTGTTATCGATTAAAATAAGAGCCGAAATTCCTAAAACACCACCTATAATGGTTCCAATAACCCTATGTGTTGATCGCTGTTTTGTTAAACCGTAACCAGGGCGCATAATTACCACAATGGTAAGTAAGATCCAATAGGCATTTTCGAAATTAAAAATATTACCTATCATTAATCCTACAAACATAGTTAAGGTAATGCGCAAAGCGTATCGAAAGGTAGACGATTTAAAATTTAAATGATCTAAAAGTGTTTTGAAACTGTAATGTTCCGGTGTGAAAAATTTTTCTAAATCGCGATATTTTCCACGTAAATCATCGGCATTTACGCGTTCTTTATACACCCTTTCCAAACCTTTTATTTTTTCGATCTGTTTATCGGCATAAAAAAGCAAATTGTTTACATGCAAAGCGTATTCATCGTAAACAGATATGTTCTGATTTTTTACATAATTGTTTATTTGCAGCTTTAACTTTTTAAAATCATTACCCAAATTACCGTTAGAATGGTGTTTTTTATTCGTTTTAATATTAAAAGCCAAATGTTTTAAAGTATCCGAAAATTTTTCGGCCAAATTTTTATATTCCAGCAATATTGTTTCATCTTCTTTAAAAAAGGCAATAAATTCTTCATGGTTAAAGGTATTTGCCATTGCCAGTTCTAAAATTTCTACCAGCGATGTTAAAGCAACCAAAAGCTTGCGGTTGTTGTTAGAATTTAATGTGCGTGCCTTGTTGTAAACCAAATATTCACGTATGTGTTCGTGTAGTTCGTTTATGCGGATTTGTTTTTCTAACATTTGCCTGTTGATCTTTTCTCGGTCGGCATTTAAAACCCATAATTTAGACCGTAATTCTAAATATTCACCTGTAATTTCAATACACTCGGCAACTTCCAGATTTATGTAACGGTTTGGTTTAATGAAGTAAAAAACAATGGATACGAATGTATAAAACAATCCGCCCAACAATAAATACAAACAGTTTTGCAACAAAATTTCCGGACGGTCATGATGAATAAACGACAGGCTTATTGTTAACAATAAAGTGAACGATAATAAATTGGCTCGGTGCCCGAAAAGCGATATAAAAGCCGATAAAAAAACAAGCACACAAAAAAGCGGGGCAAAAACAATAAAATAGGGGTAGCTATAGGTTAACAGAAATGAAAGAAGCGGAATTAAAAATGCAACCAACAACAAACCTATTATTTTATGCTTAAAATTACTCGATATATCAATAGGGGCACACAATAAAGCACCTAAAGTAACAGTAAAAGCCGCAGTAAAATCGGTAGAACTGTAAAAAATAAAAAAGGCAACAATGGCTGTAAACGTTATTTTTATGGCGTTATAAAACTGATTGTCACCAAATTTCAAAAATAATTTATCGAACATTTTAATAAGTGCATTAAATATAAAATGGTTTTTAACAAACATTAAAGTTAATTAATTAGCTGCAAATTTTAGTATATTTTGTAAATTTGCATCAATATTTAAAAAACGAAAGAATGATTTTACCTATTGTGGGTTATGGCGATCCGGTTTTGCGTAAAGAATGCGAAGAAATTTCTAAAGATTATCCGCAGTTAAAAGAACTTATCAACAATATGTACGATACTATGGATAATGCCTATGGCGTAGGTTTGGCAGCTCCCCAAATTGGTTTAGCCATTCGTTTGTTTGTTGTAGATACCAAACCTTTTGGCGAAGATGAAGACCTGCCTGAAGAAGAACGTGAATTTTTGGCGAATTTCAGCTGTACTTTCATCAATGCAAAAATTTTAAAGGAAGAAGGTGAAGAATGGGCTTTTAACGAAGGATGTTTAAGTATTCCGGGGGTTCGTGAAGATGTGTACCGCAAGCCAGATATTACCATAGAATATTACGACGAAAATTTTGAAAAACACATTAAAGAATTTTCAGGATATGCAGCACGTGTCATTCAACATGAGTACGATCATATTGAAGGAGTTTTGTTTACCGATAAAATTTCTACCTTAAAAAAGAAATTAAACAACAAACGATTGCAGAATATTATGGAAGGGAAAGTTTATCCCGATTATAAAATGAAATTTATCAACAAAAAAGGTAGATAATTTTGGATATTAAATTCAAATTATGATATTTGTGACCTTGAAAAAAATAATATAATGAGCGTAGAGAAAGTTTTAGCGATATCTGGAAAACCAGGATTATACGAATTAAAAATCCAAACAAGATCAGGATTTATAGCAGAATCATTAATAGACGGAAAAAAAATTACAGTAGGTTTACGCAGTAATGTAAGTTTATTGTCAGAAATTTCGATCTATACAGAAACAGGCGAATTAAAATTATTCGAAGTTTTTGCTAAAATTGCAAACAAAGAAAACAATGGTCCGGCTTTAGATCATAAAGCAACAAACAACGATTTATTGGCTTATTTTGGTGAAGTAATACCAGATTTTGACCGTGACCGCGTGTATGTATCAGATATTAAAAAAGTATTAAACTGGTACAATATTTTACAACAAGCTAATTACATTGCGGCTTTAACAGCGCCTGCGGTTACTACAACAGGTTCGGTTACCATTAATAACAACACTGAAGAACAAGAAACTGTTGAGGCAGAAGTTGTAGAAGAAAAGCCAAAAGCTAAACGCGCAACTAAAAAGAAAACAGAAGACAAAGAATAATATTTAAACCGGCTAATATGCCGGTTTTTTTACACCTTTTTAATATGAACAACAGAGCAAAACAGTTAAAAGCATTCGAAGAATTGTTAGATATAATGGATAATTTGCGTGAAAAATGTCCGTGGGATCAAAAACAAACATTTCAATCGCTAAAACACTTAACCATTGAAGAAGTTTATGAATTAAACGATGCCATTTCTGATAATGATTCTACTGAAATTAAAAAGGAATTAGGCGATCTTTTGCTTCACATTGTTTTTTATGCCAAAATTGGCAGCGAAGCAAATTTGTTTGATATAGAAGATGTGTGTAAACAAATCAGTGCAAAATTAATCAGCAGGCATCCGCATATTTATGGTAATGCCGTTGCCGAAGACGAAAAAGCTGTTCTGGAAAATTGGGAAAAACTGAAACTGAAAGAAGGTAACAAATCGGTTTTAAGCGGTGTACCAAAATCTCTTCCTGCCATAATTAAGGCTTTCCGTATTCAAGATAAGGTAAAAGGTGTAGGGTTCGATTGGGATAATAAAGAAGATGTTTGGGCAAAGGTAGAAGAAGAACTGAATGAGTTTAAAGATGAGGTTGTAAATAACGATTTTGAAAAACAGGAACAAGAATTTGGCGATGTGTTGTTTGCGCTGATAAATTATGCTCGTTTTTGTAATATCAACCCCGAAGAAGCCTTGAATAAAACCAATAATAAGTTTATAAACCGTTTTACCCGAATGGAAGAGTTAATTAAAAAAGACGATAAAATAATTGGCGATTTGCCATTATCTGAACTAGATGAATATTGGAACGAGGTAAAAAAGTTTGAATTGTAATAAAAATTTCCTATTTTTAAATAAAAAATTTGAAATATGAAAGATTTATTAAGAGCCTTGTTAGCAGGCTGGGGAGCTAAAAAAGCGGGCTTTGGCTGCTTTGGAACCGTTATTTTGTTTATTATTTTATATTGGATATTAGGAAAATTTATGTAAAAATTAGGGCTTGAGAAAACTAAACTGCCCCCAAATAGTGTTTAACTTTTTTGGGGCATCTTTATGAAACGAAAAGTAAAATACGATTTAGTATTTAAGCTGAAATGCTTAAAAGAAGTGTTAGAAAACTATACTTCTATAAACTCTATTTCAAGTCGAGAAGGTTTTGATAAAAGTTCATTACGCAAATGTATTCGTGCCTATTAGACGAAAGGAATTGATTGTTTAATCCCAAAACATAATAACAACAAGTATTCTCAAAGTTTTAAGTATAAGGTTTTAAAGTCTATATAGCGTAAAAACTTAAGTCTAGTTGATGCTTGCTTAAAATTTAACATTCCAAGTAAATTAGTCATTATTAAATGGCAAAAATATTTTGCTAACTTTGGAACAGACAAGGAAGCAAAACTTCAAATCAAAACCGTTTATCATCAACATAAAGGGCGATATGGATATCGAACAATTAGCGATGAGTTAAAAAAATTAGGCACAATAATCAATCACAAGACGGTTCTTAAACTGATGAATATCTTAGGTTTGAAAAGTTTGATTCGAAGAAAGAAATACAAATCATACAAAGGTGAACAAGGAAAGATCGCTCCAAATGTTTTAAAACGTGAATTTAAAGCAGACAAACCAAATCAAAAATGGGTAACCGACATTACCGAGTTTAAAGTAAAAGATAAAAAACTGTATTTATCACCCGTGATGGATCTTTACAATCAAGAAATTATCAGCTACGAATTAAGCGAACGCCCAGTGTTTGATCAAGTGATTCAAATGCTTAAAAATGCATTTAAAAAAAATAAAAACACCAAAGATTTGGTAATGCATTCGGATCAAGGATGGCAGTATCAAATGAAACAATATCAAACTTTATTAAAGAAAAAAGGAATCATTCAGAGTATGTCACGTAAAGGAAATTGCTTAGATAATGCCATTATTGAAAATTTCTTGGAATATTGAAATCAGAAATATTTTATTTACAAAAATTTAATTCGATTGAAGAGTTAAAAAATGAAATAAAACAATACACTTACTGTGGTAATAACGAAAGAATAAAATCGAACTTAAATAAAATGAGTCCGATACAATATCGAACTCATTTTTATAATAATTAATTTTTAATCTGTCCAAACTTTTCGCTGCAGTCCAAATTTTATGGAAAGCTTTTGTTGTTATTTTTTGTAATATTTTTTGTATTTAAAGTAGGCTAATGTTCCTAATAAGAATACCGATCCTACCGATATCCATATAAATGACGGAGTTACCACCTGATCGCCTTTTGCATAAGAGTGAAGGCCTGATAAATAGAAGTTAACTCCAAAATAGGTCATTATAATACTGTAAAACGCTAAAACCGATATAAAATTGTAAATCCACAAGCCGCGTAAAGCCGGTACAAAACGCATATGAATTACAAAAGCATATACCATAATTGAAATTAACGCCCATGTTTCTTTAGGATCCCAACCCCAATAGCGTCCCCAGCTTTCGTTTGCCCATTGTCCGCCTAAAAAGTTACCAATTGTAAGCATTACCAAACCTACTGTTAAAGCCATTTCGTTAATGTAGGTAATTTCTTTCAGGTTTAATTCCATTTTAGCTTTGTTATTTTTTGTGGTAAAAATCATTAAGAATAATGCCACAATACCTAAAATCATTGCTAAAGTAAACGGACCGTAACTACCAACAATTACCGCAACGTGAATCATTAACCAATAGGAATTTAAAACAGGTTGAAGATTTCCAATCGATGGATCCATCCAGTTCCAGTGTGCAATCATTAAAATCATTGCAGCAACAAAGGCTGTAGAAGCTGTTGTTAAGCTTGATTTTCGTCCGAATATTAAACCAAATAACATGGTAGCCCACGCAACAAAAATCATTGATTCATAAGCGTCTGACCAAGGTGCATGTCCCGAAACATACCAACGGGCAATTAAACCGAATGTGTGTAATACAAACAATGCAATTATTAATCCGGTAAATATTCTGGTTAATATACGCAGTGTTTTATTGTCTTTAAAAATACGTATAATAACTACAATAAACATTAAAACCGAAACGTACATATAGTATGAAAACAGCTTTTTAAAGACGTCGTACTTGTTGTATAAAACTTCTGCTTTTATTTTTTCTTCAGAAGGCATTACCTTGCTTCCAAATTTCTTTTGAAAGTTTATAATGGAAGTTAGAAGTTCGTTTGACGGTTTAAAATCTTTTGTTTCGATAGATTTTAAAAGCGACGTAGTGTACATGGGTAGTATGTTTTTGGTATAAATAGAATCCATACCTTTCAATCCTGCTTCGTTTAATTCTAAATACGAAACCCATTTATCGTTTTCATGCCCTGGGATTGGGAAGATTTTTAAAATTTGACCACTTACTGCCGAATACAGTAAATTTACTTTTTCGTCGGCTGCAATAAAATCTTTTTGAAACTGATCTTTAATCGATGCCTGATGTGCTTCATCTAAAAACTGGTCTAATTTATAGTTTCCTTTCTCATCAAAAAAATCTGATAACGATGCAAATTTAGCATCTGCAGGAATACCTATTAACGAACGAATACTGTCGTTTCCTTTTTTAAGATTGATAATAGGGACATGATACCATAACTGCGGAAACTGTGTTATAGAAAGCATTACCTGATCAGAATCCATACCACGGAAATGATCGTCTTTACTTACTTTACGAAGCAATTCAGACGAAAACGTGTTGATTGGTTTCATACGTCCGCCAGTGTCTTGAATAATAATTGTTCCAAACAAATCGGCGTGTTCTTGTGAAACCGTCGTTTTAACTAATAACGAATCAACTTGCGCCGTAGACGGTTTGTTGTGTGCATGTTGTGCCGTTGCCGAAAACAACCCAAACAACAGTCCAATAATGGTTAATGCTGCTTTTTTAGCGTGAATTTTGTTAAGTTTTTTACGTAAATCGCTAAAACGAGTGTTTTTGTTAAATAAAATGCACAACATAGCAATATATAATAAGGTGTAACCAATGTATGTAATCCAAGTTCCCCAGAAATCGTGATTTACAGATAAATGTGTTCCTTTTTCGTCTGGATCGTAAGAAGCCTGAAAGAAACGGTATCCTTTATGATCTAACACATGGTTCATGTAAATTCTGTAATCGAATGATTGGTCGGGATCTATAATAGTTACCTGACTTTCAAACGACGAATAACTTTTTTCTGTTCCCGGATATTTTTCAGCAATAAAATCGTTTAATTTAACCTGGAAAGGAGTAGTGTACACTTTAGATCCATATAATAAGGTGAATTCTAAATCATCTAATTTAAACGATTGCGGTACACCCATTTGTCCTTTAGATCCCATTAAAGTAACTTCTTTTTCTTTTCCTTGCGAGCGAACAGTTAATACTAAAGCATCGGTTGTGTTTTTTGCTTTAAAATCTCCGTTCGATTTTAACAAGCGTTTTCCTTTTATTGGTCGATCCATAACAAACTGAACCACTCCACCCAAAGAATACATAGAACGATAGTTTAGCGGAGCAGGTGTGTTTGCAACAACTTCGCCTGTTGCTTGTGTTGCCATAATCTGATAGCTACCACCAAACGGCGTGTTAATCTGCATTTCACCACTTTCGTTGGTGTAAAAGTTCACAGCGCCTTCGACCTGTTTGTTGTAGGTGTAAGCCATGCCGTGAATGTCTTCTTGCGTGCCTTCTTCTATAAAATGTTCGTGACGTTCGCCGTGGCTTGATTCAACCAGTTTTAAAAAGCTTTTTCCGTTAGGTGTTTCTTCAACAACTTCGTGTGCACCCATTATAAAGTCTTTAAACTCAATTTCGAACGGAATATTATTAAAATCGCTTTTAATTTTAAAGTGATTAGAAGCAAAATTACTAATGAAATTATCTTTATCTAATGCTTCCGAGAAGAAGCGCTGCTCTTCAAAGGTTCTTCGCTTAATTTCTCCGTTTAAATCGCCATCAACCAATACGGTTAAAAATGTTTTATCGGAAAAAAACTGACTCGAAGTTTCTTTTTCACGAATAGGCATCATTCCTTCAAAGCTAATGTAACGAGTTACAAATGCGCCTATTAATATTAAAATAAAAGCCAAATGCAATATTAAAGTATCCCATTTAGCCTTAGTAAATAAATTGTATCGTTTTATGTTGCCAATAAAGTTAAAAACAAAGATCAGCATAATAGCTTCGAACCATTTGGTGTTGTAAACTAAAATTCGTGCAGTATCGGTGTTGTATTCATTTTCTACAAAGGTTGCAATTGCCATAACCGCAGCAAAAACAATGAATAGAACAGCCATTAATCTGGTAGAAGACAAAAAAGAGATAATTTTGCTCATAGTAATAGTTGTTGTGGACTTTTAAATTTCCCAAAAGTACTTAAATTAAATGGCTTGCTGACCATTTTAACTTAATTTAAACAAATAAAAAAGTGTGGTGATTTAATATAAAAAACTAAATTTGTGTTTTAAATAAAAATGATCTAATAATGCCTAAAATTTCACATAAAGGCGTGCAAATGCCCGAATCGCCAATACGTAAGTTGGTTCCTTTTGCCGAAACAGCAAAGAAAAAAGGAAATAAAGTGTACCATTTAAACATTGGTCAGCCCGATATTAAAACACCCGAAGTTGCTTTAAATGCGGTTAAAAATGCCGATATTACTGTTTTAGAATACAGTCATTCTGCAGGATTTGATTCGTACCGTGAAAAATTGGCAGCCTATTATCAAAAACAAGGCTTACCAATTAATAAAGAAGACATTATTATTACAACGGGTGGATCTGAAGCATTAATTTTTGCTATGGGATCTACAATGGACGAAGGTGACGAAATTATTATTCCAGAACCTTTTTATGCAAACTATAACGGTTTTTCTACTCAAAACGGAGTAAAAGTTGTGCCGGTAATGTCTGGAATTGAAACAGGTTTTGCATTGCCACCGGTTGCCGATTTTGAAAAACTGATTACATCAAAAACAAAAGCAATTTTAATTTGTAATCCGGGCAATCCTACGGGATATATGTACAGTAAAGAAGAAATTCAACAACTGGCAGCTTTGGTAAAAAAACACGATTTGTTTTTAATTGCCGATGAAGTTTACCGCGAATTTGCTTACGATGGTTTTCAACATTTTTCTGTTATGAACGAAGAAAGCATCGTTGAAAACGCCATTATGATTGATTCTGTTTCAAAAAGATTCAGTATGTGTGGTGCGCGCATTGGTTGTATTGTTTCAAAAAACAAAGAATTAATGGCAACGGCAATGAAATTTGCACAAGCACGTTTATCGCCACCAACGTACGCACAAATTGCCTCAGAAGCTGCATTAGATACGCCACAATCATATTTTGACGATGTTATTAGCGAATATAAAGACCGTAGAGATACTTTGGTAAATGCTTTAAATGCAATTGATGGTGTGCAGGTAGCTATGCCAAAAGGTGCTTTTTACTGTATTGCAAAATTACCGGTTGCAAATGCAGAAGATTTTGCAAAATGGTTATTAGAATCGTACGATTTAAACGGAGAAACAGTTATGGTAGCTCCGGCTGCAGGTTTTTATTCAACTCCAGGTGTAGGTTTAAACGAAGTACGTTTGGCTTATGTACTTAATAAAGAAGATTTAATTAAATCGGCAGAAATTATTAAAGAAGCATTAAAAGTGTACAACAAATAGTAAAAAGCTGCCATTGGCAGCTTTTTTTATTGATTCTTTTTAATTACGTAGGTATAAATCCAGGTTAGGGTAAAGGTTGGAATAAAATCCAAACCTGGTAAAGCTTCTTCTACAAAAGATACTATACCACCAATGGTTCCTATTTTACCTTTGTACATGGTCTTTAACAATATTGCCGATAAAGGTGCCCAAACAACATCTGCAAATTCTCCTACTAAAGGAATGGCAAACGATAATGTTCCTATAAAATCAAACAATAAGCCTAAAAACAGCAAGCGGTACTTGTTTTTATCGGTAACCTGTGTTTCTGGCTGTACTACAATTTCATTCATTTTAAAAAAAATTAACTATTTAATAGTTAACAAAGTACGTGCCAATTATTTGGTAACGTATTCTTCGAAAAACTTTTCGAATTTTTTTACTTTTGGTGCTATTACCATTGCACAATACGATTTTTCAGGATTGTTGTTAAAGTAGTTGAAATGATAATTTTCGGCAAAATAAAAAGTAGTAGCTTCAGATACTTTTGTTACCACGGGTTTGTTAAAAATATTTTCCTGATTTAATATTTTTACAAATAATTCGGCCTGTTCTTTTTGTTCGGGTGTAGTATAAAAAATTTCGCTTCTGTACTGCGTGCCCACATCATTTCCTTGTCTATTTAAAGTAGTAGGATCGTGTGTAGCAAAGAAAACCTCTAATAGTTCCTGATAACTTACCAATTTATTGTCAAAGATAATTTCAATGGCTTCTGCATGATTGGTTAATCCCGTACAAACATCCTCATAAGTCGGATTTTCTGTTTTACCACCAATAAAACCAGGTTTCACTTCTTTTACTCCGTTTATTTTCTGAAAAATGGCTTCAGAACACCAAAAACAACCATTAGCAAAAATGGCCGTTTCATAATTATTTAAATCCATACTATGGTTCATTTTTATTAGTTCATTAAAATTACGATTAAAAAAACCGGCTTTTATATTATTTAACTAAAAGTTTAAGTAATTTCGTTTTTAAATTTACAAGTATGATTAAAGCGCAGAATATAAGCAAGCAATTTAATGGTTTAGAAGTTTTAAAAAATGTTTCTTTAGAAATTAAAAAAGGAGAAATTGTTGCGATTGTTGGATCTTCTGGAGCCGGTAAAACCACTTTACTGCAAATTTTGGGTATTTTAGATCAGCCCGAAAAAAAATCGGATACCAAATTAACGATTAACGATACCGATATTTTAAGTTTAAAAGATCAGCAACTGGCGGCTTTTAGAAATAAAAATTTAGGTTTTATTTTTCAATTTCATCAGTTATTGCCAGAATTCACCGCTTTAGAAAATGTTTGTATTCCCGCTTTTATTGCAGGAAAAAATAGAAACGATGCAGAAAAAGATGCCAAAGAGCTTTTAAATTATTTGGGATTAAGCCACCGTATCAATCATTTTCCGTCTGAACTATCAGGAGGCGAGCAGCAGCGTGTAGCAGTTGCCCGTGCGTTAATTAACAAGCCGTCGGTAATTTTTGCCGATGAACCTTCGGGAAATTTAGACACCCATTCTGCCGAAAATTTACATGAATTATTTTTTAAACTGCGCGATACTTTCGGACAAACTTTTGTAATTGTCACGCATAACGAAGAACTGGCAAATTTAGCCGACAGAAAATTACTAATGAGCGATGGTAAATTTATCGTTTAACTTAACAAAACTTAAAAGTGATAGAAAATTTTATACAAAATATTATTAAAAACAATAAAGTGTTTGTAATTGAATACAAAGACGAAATTGCTATTTCGCAATCACTTTTGTTTAAAGATGATGCTGCAAACCCGGTAAATGTTGTGTGTTTTTGGTCTGATAAAGATCAGGCGAACAAATGTTGTATAGATGTTTGGAAACACTACAAACCACAAGAAATTTGTATAGCTACCTTTATTGAAGATTATCTGGTAAGCGTTTACAATGAAAGTTTTATAGCAGGTTTAAATTTTAATGAAAAAATGGAAGGTATTGAAGCCGATCCTTTAGATGTAATCGTTGAATTGGTAAAAACACTCAAGAAAAATAAGATGAATCTGGAATTTGAATATTTTAAGAATTTAACCGACTTGGAAAATCAGATTCAAAAACTACTTTAATTAACAATCAGAAAATAAAAATCAATTAAATAAAAGAACTGTTTATTTATGAAAAAACTTACTTTATTTGCCTTTATGCTTGCCGGTGTTTTGTCGCAGGCGCAAAATAATTTAACGATTGAAGAAGCTACATTAGGCGCACAACGTGGCTTTGGTACCAAAACAATTTATGGCGCGCAATGGCGTACAAATAACGAACTTACTTATATTGATACTTCGTATAAAGCATTGGTTGCTAAAAAAACAGATGAATCAACTGTTGAAAATTTTGTTACAACTGCCGATTTAGAAACAGCAATTGCAGCAGCAACTAGCGAAAAAGTATCATTAAGAACCATTCCGTTTGATTATCATTGGGAAAACGAAAAAGAATTTTCTTTTACCTACAACGGTGAAAACGATAAATACTTTGTAATTTATAATATCGAAACAAAAAAGGTTTCTAAAACCATTAAATTTAATAGTTCGGCTGCCGAAGAAATTATCTCACCAAACAAAGAATACATTGCGTATGTGAATAAAAACAATGTAGAAATTGTTTTTAATAACGGCGAAGTGGTAAAAGTAACAAACGATCCAGATCATGTGATTAACGGAAGCAGTAATACGCATAGAAACGAGTTTGGTATTGATCGCGGAATGTGGATTAGCCCCGACAGTAAAAAAATTCTGTTTTATAAGAAAGACGAGCGTATGGTGAAAGACTATCCGTTGGTTGATTTTGGAACAAGAATTGCCGAAGAAAAACCAATTAAATATCCAATGGCAGGCATGAAATCTGAAGAGGTTTCATTACATGTTTACAATATCGATACAAAAACAACTACTCCGTTAACAATTGAAGGCGATAAAGAACAATTTTTAACCATGCCAACGTGGTCGCCAAATAGCGAATCGGTTTATGTTGGGGTGCTAAATCGTGGTCAAAACCATTTAAAATTGCAGAGATACACGGCTACAACTGGTAAGTTAGACAAGCAGTTGTTCGAAGAAAAAAGTAAAACCTATGTAGAACCTAACACGCCTTTAAAATTTTTAAACGATAAAGAGTTTATCTACATATCAGAAAAAGACGGTTACCGCCAAATGTATCGTTACAATACCAACGGTAAACAGTTAAACAGTTATGTGTATAAAGATGTGCTTTTTAAAGATTTTGTAAACGTATCGCCTAAAGAAATTTATTATATGGGTACGGCAAATAAAGGTATGGACAAATTGCTGTATAAGGTTGATTTAAAATCAGGAAAAACTTTGCCTGTTACCAAAACATCTGCTACTTATTCGGTAGAAATGAATAATGATAAAACGTGGTACTATTCGCAATACACCAATTTTACTACGCCTAACAACATTTCTTTAAATGCGGTTAACGGAAAATCGACTGTTGAATTGCTTAACGCACCAAACCCGTACGAAGGGAAAACAGTTTTGCCTAAAGTAGAAATGGTTTCTATTAAAGCTGCCGATGGTAAAACAAATTTGAACGGAAGAATCTTGTATCCTGCAAATTTCAACGAAAACGAGAAATATCCGGTAATGGTTTACGTGTATGGCGGGCCGCATGCGCAATTGGTTTCTAACCGTTTTGGCGGTGGTGCCGGAGGGTTCGATTATTATATGGCACAGCAAGGCTTTGTAGTGTTTACGTTGGATAACAGAGGAAGCGAAAACCGTGGTAGAGATTTTGAGCACGTAATTCATAGAGAATTAGGTCAGAATGAAATGGCAGATCAAATGAAGGGTGTCGA
>JBEBXO010000040.1:0-23364 GCA_040391585.1 Paenimyroides ummariense
GTGCGGTTGAAGCAGAAGCTGATGCAATTTGCGACGGTGAAAATGTGTACATCATAGGAATTATGGAACATATTGAACCTTGTGGGGTACACTCGGGAGATTCAAATGCAACCTTGCCTCCGTTTAATTTAGGTGAATTTGTTCTACAACAGATTAAAGATCACACTAAAAAGATTGCAGTTGCTTTAAAAACAAAAGGATTAATCAACATACAGTTTGCTATTAAAGATGATACGGTTTATATTATCGAAGCAAATCCACGCGCGTCTCGTACGGTTCCGTTTATTGCAAAAGCATACGGCGAACCTTATGTAAACTACGCTACAAAAGTAATGTTGGGTGCAAAAGTTACCGATTTTACTTTTAATCCGCAGTTAAACGGTTACGCTATTAAACAACCGGTTTTCTCTTTCAATAAGTTCCCAGGTGTAAATAAAGCTTTAGGACCTGAAATGAAATCGACAGGAGAAAGTATTTTGTTTATCGATAGTTTAAAAGACGATGCTTTCTACGATTTATACGCTCGCAGAAAAATGTATTTAAGTAAATAATTTATTTCTTATCATAAAAAAATCCGTTTCTTAATTGAAACGGATTTTTTGCTTTTATACTTAACTATTTTTTAATAATCTTTATAAATTGCGATCCTTTATCTGTGCCTACTTTTACTATATAGGTACCCGAACTAAAACCTGAAAAGGCTACTGTAACCGTATCACTGTCGTATTTTTTTATAAATACCCGTTTACCAGATACATCGTAAATCTCCACATTTTTAATAGCATCAACATACGTAATTACCAACTCGTTATCCACCGGATTCGGATAATATTTCAATTGTTCCAAATCAAAATCATTTGTACCTAGAACTATAGTTACCTTAACTGCGGTTGGATAACTGTTACAAGAATTAGCAACAAGAACACCATAATAGGTAGTTCCGTCAACAAGCAGTTCTGAACCAGTTAAAGGATTCATTTTATTAATAGCATCGTTATAACTTAAATACCAAACCACATTAGGCTGATTCATAACCAAATCTGCTACTTTTGCATGATAATTAAAATGTTGAACCAGATTACCTGTTGGCGAAGACGGTCTGCTGTTTATCTGTACCTGTACTTTTGTTCTATTAGAAATACAACCGTAAGATTCTATGGCTACATAATAATATCCGTTTGTTAAAACATACGTATCTGGCAACTTGCTTGTAGTTGTTCCGTCTAAATACCAAACATATTTAGTGTTTGTAGATCCTGCCAGATATAAATCGCCAACAGTAGCTCCTTCACATAATTTAAAATCTGTCATAATTGGTGCTGTGGTAGGAATCACACGAACCGCAACAGCAATTCTTGGCGATTTACAAGGTGCCATTTCCTGCTCTACATAATACGTACCACTAAAAAGCTGGGTATTTCCAGATAAAGGTGTTACCGCTTGTGCTGAGTTATACCAATTTATTGTTGCACCACTGATACCTGTTGCAACCAAATTAGCAACTGTTGCTGCATTACAAAATGACTGAAGCGTATTTGTTGTAGGAACAGATACATTGTTTGATACAACTACTTGAACCGCTTTTCTGGCAGACTCACATAAATTATTGGTTACGGTACTAATATAATAGGTACCACTTGTTAATACCTGTGATTGATTTAATGGGGTTGTTGCCGTTAAACTGCTGTACCATTTTAATTGAGAACTTGAATAGCCTTCAATTGAAATATCATTAACTGTTGCAATATCGCATATTACCAAATGTCCTGTAACAAGCTGCGGGTTTGGATAAATATTTACTTTTACGGCAAAACGCGTACTTTCGCAACCATTTAGTGTTTGTGAAGCATAATAAGAACTTCCGTTTATCAACGTACTTGTACTTGTTAAAAGCGTACCACCTATAGCTGCTGTGTACCATTTTACATTAGTACCAATTATTGTTAAATCGGATATTTTTGGCACAAAAGGTTCACAAAATTCCTGCAAACTATATCCCGATGGAATTGGCGTATTATTAATAACAACATTAATTCCTGTTCTTGCAAAGCTTTCGCAACCATTAATAGTTTGTGATGCGTAATAATTACCCGAAACCAGTAAATCTGTTGAGTTTAAAGGAGTGCCACCTATTGGCAAATTGTACCATTTTACATTATTTCCACCAACCGTTAAATTTCCTACAGTTGCATTATTGCTCACACAAAAAGATTGATTTGTAGCAATTGGCAAAGCAATATCGGCAGGTTGCGTTATAGTAACTGAATGTGCCAATGTACAATTATTTGCATCGGTTACAACAACCGTATAAACACCAGCTGGAATTAAGCTTAACGAAGATGTTTTAAACCCGTTTGACCATTGATAGCTGTACGGTGGGGTTCCTCCTGAAACTAGTAATGCAATATTACCTTCTGACATTCCATAACAACTGTTATTTGTTTGCTGATGTGTAGCTGTTAAAATCGCTGGTTCGGTAATGGTTATGTTTTCGGTAACAGTACATCCATAATCATCGGTAACAGTTACACTGTAGGTACCTATACTTAAATTATTAACCGTTGCACTGTTTGAACCCGTTGACCAATTGTAGCTAAATGGAGCTTTTCCACCTGCTACAATCACTGTAGCACTTCCGTTAGAGATTCCGTTACAGCTTGCATCTTTTTTGTTAAAATTTAACGACAAATTACCCGATGTTTCAACAATAACTGTTTCTGTTACTTTACATCCATTGGCATCGGTAACCGTTAAACCATAAGTACCAGGTTGTAAATCATTTACGGTAGATGTTGTTAAACCGTTTGACCATAAATAAGTATAAGGTAGTGATCCGCCCGAAGCTGTTGCTATAACAGCGTCTGCGATTGCACCGTTACAACCCGCTTTTGTCTGTTTAGTTGAAAGAATCAATTCCGTTGGTTCGGTAATTGTAACAGAACCATTCAACGTACATCCGTTGGCATCTGTAACCGTCACTGAAAAATTACCAGGACGTAAACTACTGTTCACCGCTAATACAGCTCCGTTACTCCAATTATATGTATAAGGAGGTGTGCCGCCCGTAACTACAACCGACGCTTCACCTGTAGAAGTACCGTAACAGCTAACATTTTTAGAACCAAACGTTGCCGATAATACAGTTGGTTCTGTTACTGTAATTTGTTCTATTTTTTCGCAATTTTTAGCATCTTTTACTTTAAGCGTATAAGTACCCGCGCTTAAACCTGATAGTGATGCCGTGGTTGCATTATTGTGTGTCCATAAATAAGTATATGGTGCTGTGCCACCACTTACAGTAACATCAATTGTACCATTTTTACCACCATTACAACTAACATTTTTGACTTTTACTGTTGATTTAAGTACAGTTGGTTCCGTAATTACGGCTGTCTCGGTTTTTGTACATCCATTAGCATCTGTAACTAATACGGTATAGGTTCCTGGATATAGATTGTTAACACTTGCTAAAGCTGATCCGTTAGACCATAAATAAGTATAAGGTGCCGTTCCACCAGAAGCTACTACAGAAGCAGAGCCGTTTCCTTGTGAAAAACATGTTACATTTTGGGTAGTAAGTACTGTTGTTATTTCAGATACAGTTAAAGTAAAAATATTAGAATCTAAATGAGGTAAGCAATTACTTTTTACAACAAGCTTATACGTGTATCCGTTTAAACTAAATGGTGCGTTTGTTATATTTAAAGTGTTAGTAGTTACACCGGAATAAGTGGCATTGTTAGTTAAATCTACAAAACCACTGCCCGAATTCACCTGCCATTGATACCCCATTTCGTTTATTGCAGCAACACTAAAAGAAGTAGAACCTCCTGCGCAAACGAATTGGTCTGCTGCCTGCGTTGTTATGGTTGGCGACAATGTTAGATTAAGATTGATTGTTGCTATTTTTGAGCAATTTCCTAGTTGAACCAAAACATACACTACAGCAGTACCCGATGAAAATGCATTTGAATTTGCAATAGTATTTGTGTTTGCTGCCAGAGCATCGGATTGATTCTGATAATACTTAAATGTAACACCAGCTACTGAACTTATTTGAGATTGAACAGAGGTTAAATCAAATATTTGTGTAGATGTAGTTGAACAAATATCTATTGTTTGATTTTGAACAGCACTTAAAAGATTTTGATCTACAACCACCGTTTTAGAAAATGTACAGTTATTGCTGTTGGTAACCACAACCGTGTAACTTCCTGGAGTAGCAACCGTTATACTCGGTGTAGACGCACCATTTGACCAAGAATACGAAAGGCCGCTACCTGTTGCTGAAGCTGTTAGTGTTGTTGAAGATCCGTCACAAAAAGTAAGATCTCCAGAAATTTGAATATTTGGATCAACACTAGAAGTAATTGTAACATTTGCATTACTTGTACAAATTCCATTAGTATTTGTTAACGTATAAGTTCCACCATTAGTCACAGTTATTGATTGGCTGGTTGCACCATTTGACCACGTGTTACCGGTAGGCATATTAGATGTTAAGGTTGCGCTTTCACCCGGGCACAAATTTGTAGAACTAGCAGATATTGCTAACGATATAGACTTATCTACAAACTTAAAAGCGCCAATTTGCCTGCACGAAACCGTACCCCCATTTGGATCTTGATAACTGATACTGTAATAATAATCTGTAGTTGTATTAACGGTTATAGGTGAACTTATTGGATTTGCCCCCGATAATGCATTGTTAGAAGTTGTATGATAACTTACATTGAAATTTTGGTTGTTGTTTAAGATAGAAGCAGATAAGGTACTAAAATCAAACAATAATGAGTTACCACACAAATAAATTTCTCGAGGCGAACCTGATGTAGCACCAGCATTTCCTGGCGCTAAAAACGGATTTGGAGCAGTAGTACTGTTTAAAAAAGGGTCTTCTAAAGTTGCTGTACCACCCCATGTCAAAGAAAAGGGCGCCATACCGTTAAATCCTAAACCTACCCAGTTATCTACAAATAAAAAATAGGTTTCGCCTGCCACCACATCCATATACTTACAAAAAGGCACATTAGATCCTGGTGCCCCAACAGTATTTGTATTGGTCATGTTTAAGCCGGTACTTCCGTACGTTCCTGCCGCATTACATCTTATTGGGGTTCCTTTGTTACTGCAGTTTACATTGGGTCCAAAGATTGCCCAATCATAATCTACAGCTGCAGTGGGTGAAATCACAAAAGTTAGCGTTCCGCTTGTAGCAATTTTAAATTTATACCAAACCGAATTATTTTCACCACCTGTAGACAAACATCCACTTAGCGTTTCATTTACAGCCCCTACCCCAATTGGTGAATAATTTATGTTTGAATTACCACAAATACTCAATGCAGTACTACAATCTTGTTGTGCATTTATTAAATTTGAAAATAAAATAAATATTAAGAATGTTATTTTTTTCATAGAGTTAACAATAAATACATTTTTTTTCTTTTTCTAAAAAATCAATAAAATCACCCAACAGGGTTTATATTATAAAATATTTTCAAAACTAACTTAAGGATTAATCAATATTTTATAATTATTTTTCAAAAATATAATTAAAAGAAACATAAGATAACACATTCCTTTTTTTTAATAAAAAATGAGGTGTACCATTTAGAAAATGAGGTATATAAAAAAAGAATGTTCAAAAAAAATCAATCTCTTTCTTTTTGTATCCTTTTTACCCTTACCGTCCCACAGGTAGGATATTAAATTCTCAAGCAAATTAATCATCTTTTATACATTTCATTTCTTTCATAAATATTTTATTTTACTTCGTATAATACTTGAATATAACCAGATTTGTAAAAAGTATTCAGTACAAAAACAGAATAAAAATAGGTGCCAGACGGTAATATTTTATTGTTATTATCTTGTCCGTGCCATTCATTTCGGTAATCATCTTTAGTGTAAACGGCATTTCCATATCTATTATAAATAATAAGTTTACTCGCAAAATAATCAGAAAGATCTAAATAATCATTGTAACCGTCGCCATTAGGTGAGATCCCTTTTGGGATTTCGAAATGTGGAATATCAGTATCAGAACAGCCTGTGCATCTTTCTACAGGATCTATAATATAATCAGAATTTATATTTACTGTATTAGTAAACATTCCTTTATGATCTGTTGGTACCCGTAATTTTACTGTATATATAACTTCTTGTTTAACATCTAAAGCACTTATTACATCTTGCAAATCGCCTGTTCCTGATTTTCCGTTTCCTTCCCATGTCATTTCGGTTGTTTGGTGTGGCATAGGATCATTAACTTCAACATTTAATGCTTTTTGAGGTCCGTTATTTACAACCTTTATGCTGTAAGTTAAATATTCGTCTGTAAAAAACATTTCCTTTCCATCGTTTTTAAAAGCGTCGATATCGGCTACAAAAGCATCAACAGTAGCAGAACTTTTATTGTTTTTTAGATTGGTGTCTTCTAAAACGCCTTTTGCGGTAGCTGTATTTATATATTCACCAGAATTGCCTATTTTACAGCTAACCGTAAGTGTTTCAGTTTCTAGCGGAGCTAGGGAGCCGATGTTCCATAGGCCAGTTACATTATTGTAAGTACCTTTTGATACTGTAGAACTTACATAAATTAATCCTGTTGGTAAAAGTTCTGTAACTTGGGCATTTGGTTCGGTAAAATGTGGATTTAAATTTGTTACGGTTATTGTAAAAGTGATATCTAAATCGTCTTGAAAAGTTCTTTCTTTCACCACTTCTAAATCAGAACAAGGTATAACTTCTACATCTAAAGGAATCGATTTACTTGAAAGTCCGCAATCTCTTCTAACCTGAACAGCATAAGATCCTGTTTCTGTTACTAATAGTGAATTTTTGGTAGTAGTTTCATATTCTATACCGTCTTTATGCCAAACATATTCACTATACCCAGGTTCTGCTTCAAGTGTTACGCTACAGTCGTTATTTCTTTTGGCATAAACTGGCGTTTTTGCTGCTTCACCAAACGAAGAAAAAAATGCAGACATTGAAAACCCACCACCTTGTTGCACTAAACTTGTTGTTAAGGGCATAGAAGATGTTATTATTAAGTTTGCAGGATTGTTAATTTGTGTATTGCTAAAAGTTATTAAATAAAAACCGGTGTTACCAATAGGCACTCTTAAATTACCTGTTTGAATTTCAACATCTTGCCCATTTACAAAAACAGGTATATTATTACTTTCAATTACACAAATACCAACATAAGGAAGATTTCCGTTTGCGTAGTCTATAAATTTTTTTGTTTGAATATTTAATGATCCTGCACAACCGCCAATAGGTAATACTGTTGAAATATCGGTTTCACAATCAACTGCAGTGCCCGAATAAACAATAACTGGATTTTCGGCAGTAATTAAAGATGAAGAAAACAAATCAACTCCGTTTCCATGATAAAATGTGTACGACGTACCTGCTACTACTAAATTCATTGCTATTGGAGGACCAAAAGCAGTACCGTTTGCATTAAAATTTTGTATGTTAACAATAGTATTATCTTTTGTTGCTACTATAGTTGTTTGTTCAGACCCGAAGCCTTGCGCTATCTGTGGAGCTGTTGCTACTGTACCTTCTCCCCTTACCACTAAATATTTTATACCCAATGATTGTAAAGGTGCAATTTGATCGAATGTACCATCTTCGCCATTGCCTCCACAAGTTTGGGGAATGTCACCATAACTACCTGTATTCATTACTACATTCTTATCTGCAGTAACCAATGAGCCTATAGGCGCTTTAAACAAGTAACTTTGTCCTTTATTTAAAGTAATGCTTGTTGCTGGCAGGGTTACTGTTGTATTATCTTCGGTAGCCATTACAGAATAAACAGGTGCACCTGTATCTAATCCTGCAATAGAATTTCTATAATAACCTATACGAAATTCTAATCCCAAGCCTTCACGACCAAAACTTACCAATGAGGCATTTCCTTTAATATTGGCTACAGTACTACCTGCTGTATCTGATGCAATGTTTCGCAAATTTACAATAACCGGATGACTGGCTTCTATTATTAATCCCTTATCATTTTCTATAAGATTTATTGCATTTTTTGGTGAACTTGCAATAGCACCTGAAAAGCGATAAGAAACCGGATTGTTTTCTGTTACAGTTAATGTAGTAATAAAAGTTCCGTCGCTTTTACTAATAGTTACCGTTACGTTTGTATTGGGTTCTATTGTACCTACAACAATTTCATTGGCATCATTCCAATATTGCCAAGGTGCTGGCGCAATATAATGTTGAGGGTAGTATTGTGCAAAGCTTGCGTTAAAGCATAAAAGCACCAGAATTAAATAAAAATATTTCATACAACAGACTTTCCTTATTTTAAAGGAATCAAATATAACAAAATATTTAACAAATTTAACATTCTTAAAAAAAATTACTTATTTATTAAATATCAAATTTTTAATCATTAATTCTATTGCACAACACACATTTTAAATAGATTACAAATAAACTAAAGTTTTACAAACAGTTAAAATAGGATGTGGTTTATATTAAAAAAAGGAAGTGAATTTTAACAAATTCACTTCCTTTTTTTACAATACAGTATGGTTTACTTATTCAATATTTAAATTATAAGGCATCATTGCTTGTACGCCTTTACTTTGTTTTAAATAATTCATACGTTGCAATAATTCGTAATTTTCTGTTCCAATTTCGTTTTTAATAGCATCTGCTTTAACGTTTGATACAGACATTCCTAAAAACTTACGGAATAAATCTGCAAACTCTATTTCGTATTCAGGGTATAAAGAAATTCTGTAATCGTTGGTTTTTACCAATTTGGCTGCATAAGCAATAGCATCGTCTAAACTTCCTAATTCATCAACCAAGCCCAACTGTTTTGCCATAGTTCCTGTCCACACCCTTCCTTGAGCAATTTCATCAACTTTCACTTTATCCATTTTTCTTCCGGCTGCAACACGAGAAATAAATGTATCGTAAATAATTTCGATGCTCTCTGTAAGTGTTTGTTTGTATTTAGGCGACATTTCTTCAAACACACTATAACCTGTTGCGTTTTCGTGTGTTTTAACCGCTTCGGCATTTACTCCAAATTTATCGGCTACCTTTTTAAAGTTTGGTATCATACCAAAAACACCTATTGATCCTGTTATAGTTCCTGGTTCTGCAAATATTCTGTTGGCATTACAAGCGATATAATATCCGCCCGAAGCCGCTACATCGCCCATAGAAACAATTACCGGTTTTACTTTTTTAGTCAGTTCAACTTCTCTCCAAATAATATCAGAAGTAAGTGCACTACCGCCAGGAGAGTTTACACGTAAAACAACAGCTTTAATTTTATCGTTTTTACGAGCTTCTTTTAAGGCACGGTTTATAGATCCTTCGCCAATGGTATTTATATTTCCTTCGCCTCCTTGAATTTCGCCTTGTGCAAAAATCACCGCAATTTGATCTTTAGCCGAAAACTTTTTTAAATCTAACTGAATATTTTTAACATAATCTAGAATGTCAATTTCACTAACTTCGTCATCGTACTTAATATCTAATGCTTTTTTAATGCCATTGTGATACTGATCTATGTATGCAATTTTATCGATTAATTTGTTCTGAAGTGCCAAATTCGCATTACGTGCATTTAAATTGGTAGCAATATCGTTTAATGTTGCAACCTCAATTTTACGGTTTTTAGAAATATCGCCCACATAAGATTCCCACATAGATTTTAAAAGAACCGTTAATTGTTCGCGGTTTTCAGCACTCATGTTTTGTTGTAAAAACGGTTCAACGGCACTTTTGTATTTTCCGTGACGGATAACTTCCATGTGAATACCTGTTTTTTCCTGCAGATCTTTCATATACAACACTTCAGAAGCCAATCCTTTAAAATCGATACCTCCCATTGGGTTCACATAAATCGTATCGGCAACCGATGCCAGATAATATTCGCCTTGTGTATAATAATCGGCGTATGCTACAACAAACTTACCTGTTTTTTTAAATTCTGTTAATTTATCAACAATTGCCTTACGCTGTGTAGATCCTAACGCTGTGGCATTGTTTTCAATAGAAATCCCCTTGATTTTATCGTCGGTTTTTGCAAAATCAATTGCCTGTAAAACGTTAATCAATCCATCGTTATTGGTTTCTTTGTAATCAAAATCTTCAATATACACACTACCGCCATAGTCATTGGATACATCTTCTAAATCTAATTTAATAACCGAATTGTGTTTGGTTGTTTTTGTAGTATTATTAGATCCTGCCGAAAATAAAGCACCAATAATCAGTAATAAGAAGAATGACATCATACAAAATAAGATGATTCCTACTAATGTTGCCAGTACATTTTTTATAAAATTCATTTTTATGGTTTTAATTCATATTGTAAGTTAGTATGCAAAGTACAAAAATGTTACAAAAAATTTAAACCGATTTTTTTAAAACATTGCCTATTTTTGCACCATGTACACTTACAATAAAGTAGTTTTAGCTTTAGGAAGCAATTTAGGTAATAAAAAAGCCAATCTGTTAAGTGCTATAAACCACATTCACAATAAAATAGGTTTTGTAGTACAAACATCGGCTGTTTACGAAACACCTTCGTGGGGTTTTAACAGTTTTCCGTTTTACAATATGTGTATTTTAATTCATACGCATTTGGTTGCCGAAGAACTTTTGGCTGCCTTGAAAGAAACAGAAATTCAATTAGGTAGAAGCGCAAAAACAACGACAAATTATGAAGCTAGAACGGTTGATATTGACATTATTTACCATAATGACAGTATTTTTAATTTAACCAATTTACAGATTCCGCATAAAGAACTACAAAACCGCAAGTTTGTTTTAGTGCCTTTAAATGATTTATTTTTTGAATGGAAACATCCGGTTTTACATAAAACCACCCAAGAAATGTTGCTTTTGTGTGAAGATGAATCGGAAATAAAGCAAGTTGATACCATGGAACTACTAAAAGATGCGTTTGTAATTTCCCAAACAAAATTTATGGTAATTGAAGGAAATATTGGATCGGGCAAAACAACTTTAACCGAAAAAATTGCACAAGATTTTAAAGCCCAGCCTATTTTAGAACGCTTTGCCGATAATGCCTTTCTGCCCAAATTTTACGAAGATCCGTTGCGTTACGCTTTTCCTTTAGAAATGTCGTTTCTTGCCGATCGTTATTCGCAATTAAACCACGGTTTAGGACAATACAATTTGTTTAACGATTTTATAATTGCCGATTATTACATTTACAAATCGTTAATTTTTGCGCAGATCACGTTAGATAAAGATGAAGCTTTGTTATACCGATCTATTTTTGAAGTAATGAACAAAGAAATTACCAAACCCGATTTGTACGTTTATTTATATCAGAACACGCCAAATTTGTTACAAAATATTAATAAAAGAGGTCGTACTTACGAAGAAAATATTCAGGCAGATTATTTAGACAACATCAATCAAAGTTACAGCGAATTTATTAAAACACTGCCACAGGAAAATGTATTGGTTATTGATGTTTCTTCTAAAGATTTTGTAAAAAACCAACAAGATTATTTAGATATATTACACCAAATAAACAATAAAATATTAACTATCACCAACAGGTAAGGCAACTTGTATAAGTACTGCTTCTACAGTAGCATCGGACACATACGTTCTAAAATCACGGTAATTTTTAAACTGATGGCGCGAATACGGTTTGTAGATATGCCATAAAAATTTTCGTTCGTTTTTAAAGTATTGGTTTATTACTTCATAAGCATTTACATTACTAGAAATGCCCGATGTGGGATATTTTACCAATAACTGCTTAATAGAATCAATAGTTGGCAATAATGTACTTTCATTGGCTAAACCAACTAATTGCGGTAAATAAAAACTGGTTTTAAAACCTTTTAATTTAAAAAATTGCAAATTGTGTATTTCTGTCGATTCTATTAAAATATTTTCATTTTTCAGTCCGTGCTTTTTTGCTAAACGATCTACAACTTCGGCAGATTTTTGAGCGTTGACTTCAGAAAGATTTTTAAAATCTAACCACAACTTTAATTCCTTATTGGTAATTTCTGAAAAATAAGTATCTAAATTTAAACCTACCGATGGTGCCGGCGGATGGTTTACATCGAATGTATTGGTAACAGCATCAAAAACCACATCAAGTTCTACACCACTATAAAATTTCTGGGTATAATTCAGCTTGTTCAAACTATTAACTCTATGTGCCCAAACTTTAGGTTGATAACCTGTGTATTCTAGTTTATACGGATTAAAAATATAAACGGCAACTGTGGCAATTAATACAACAATTAAAATTAACAGCTTTTTATTTTTTTTGAACACGCTGGTCATAATCTTCCTCTTTTAAAATAATTCGCTTTTTAAATTTAAAATGGGTATTAAAGATACTTTTTTCGGGCTGAAACTGATCGAATTCAATACGCGACAATTCCGAAAAACTGTAAATAAAATCTTCTAAATTATATTTTCTATTTAATTGTTCATCAAAATTAATTGTTGATTTTTCATTGTATTTGTCAGAAGTCCACACCATAAAAGGAATTTCAAACATAGCATTAGATCCAATAGATTCGTGATGCCCAAAATAATCATATTCCTTAAAAACTTCTTCACCATGATCAGAAAAATACATCACATAACTATTTTTATCGGCTTTTTTAACCAAATTAATCACTTCACTTACAATGAAATCATTGTATCGAACAGCATTATCATATTCGTTAATTATTTGATAAGCTTCGGATGAATTAAATTTTGTTTTGGGAGTATCGGTAAAAAAATTAAAATTTTTTGGATACTTTTTATGATAACTTATATGACACCCTTCTAAATGTAAAAAAATCATTTTTTTTGATGCTTTTTTATTGATGGTTTCCTTTAATTTAGGTAGCAAAATTTCATCGTATTTATTGGCATCTTCGTAAATATTTGAAACATAAAAACGATTTTTACTTGCTTTTGCATATTGCGAAACCAACGATTCGTAAGCACCTATTGGCTTTTGGTTAGATAACCAATACGTTTCAAAACCCACCTGATTTGCCAATTGAATAACCGTTCCCAATTTGTTATTTTCGGGTTGTTGATAATCTGCCATACTTAAAACCTTATCTAAAGATAAAATGGTTTGTATATGCGGACTTATAACATTTTGAAACAAATGCAGTTCGTTTTTTATTTTTGTAAGCTGCGGATTGGTATTACGGTAATATCCGTAAATTCCCATATTATTTCTGGTGGTAGATTCACCAATAATAACTACATACAGCGCAGTGGTATCGTTATTTGCTACATTTGTAAAATATTGAGATGTGCTTTTAGAAACATCATTTGAAACCTTTGTAGAAAATATTTTATATTCCAAATAAGTATCAAACACCAAAAAAGAAAGGCTTCGCTCGTAAAAACGATAAATTATCGCCGTGCAAACAAGTAAGATTATTTCTATATAATACTTTTTTGTAATCTTAAAATTCAAAATCGATTTAAAGACGATACTAATAACTATTCCAAAATAAGCTACAGCAATTGCCACATGATGCCATTTTAAATAGCTGCTTAAAAACCCTGAAAGTTCACTGCTGTTGGTTTCAAAAACGGTGTAAAGAACAATATTATCAATAAAATTAAAGAAATTTACCAATGTAAAAATCTTTACAAATAATACCGCATAATAAGGTACTAGCAGCAATAAAGCTGTGCTTTTATTTAAAATTTTAGAACCAATTACATTAACAAGAAGCAAAATAACCATTAAAACGGCATTGTTAAATAAAAATTCTTTTAGAATAATTTTTAACGAAAACGCATTAATAAACATAATTATGCTTATGCCAACTGCAGGCAAAAGCAGAAAAAACATTAATAAAATGCCGTTTTTATAGTGTTTCATTTATTTTGTTTGCATTTTCTGAAAAATATCCCAAATAACAATGCCCCCACTTACCGAAACATTTAAAGAATGCTTGGTACCTAATTGCGGAATTTCTACCACAACATCACTTTCATATATTACCTGTTGATTCACTCCTTTAACTTCATTTCCAAAAAACAAAGCATATTTTTGGTTGGCATCTACTTTAAAATCTTGAAGCATTACCGATCCTTCCACTTGTTCTAACGAAATAATCTGCACTTTTTCTTTTTTTAGTTTGTCTACAACTTCCATTACCTCTTTCGCATATTCCCAAGCAACTGTTTCGGTTGCACCTAAAGCCGTTTTATGAATTTCTTTGTTTGGCGGAGTGGCAGTAATACCGCACAAATATATTTTCTCAATCAAGAAAGCATCGCAGGTTCTAAAAAATGATCCAATATTGTGTAAACTTCTAATATCATCAAGCACCACAATTATCTGTGTTTTTTCTGCTTGTTTAAATTCTTCAACGTTTTTACGGTTCAATTCGTCTAAAATCAGTTTTTTCATTTTAAAATTTTAAAGCCCTAAAGATACAACTTACAATATATATGAGTAAAGTTTAAAAGGTAACAGTAATAATTAATTTAATAGTTGTAACTTGTGGTATTGTACAACTGTTTATGAACCGAAACGAAAAAAATATTTATAAAGGATTGTACGGATCAAATGAAATTGAGTTTACTAAAGGACTCATTCACGTCAATCCGTTTGGAATCATTGGTAAACAGCATCAAAACAATGTGTTGCAACACAGCCATAACCATTTGCTACAAGTTTTTTTAATTCAAGAAGGATCTACTCACTTTTTGTTTAATGCCCAAAAGCAACTTATTAACCAACCTACCATTATAACTGTTCCTAAAAATACAGAACACGGTTTTGAACATCTCTCTGATGTAAACGGATGGATCATTTCACTTTCGGATACGGTTTTAGAACGTATGATTCATCGCGAAGCAGAACTAATTGATTCTTTAGACGATGTACAGATTATTCCCATTCAAAACGATTCTTTATCAGAAGAATTAGAAAAAACAATTTACAAATGCGTTTTAGAATATAAAATGGAACAACCCGGTCGGTTACTAATGTTGGAATATTTGGTAGGACAATTTATTGTACAATTGTACCGATTACCACAAAATCAAAAGCAGAAATTAAACAAAGTAGATCACTCATCAAAAATTTATTTCAGAAAGTTCACACAAGCTATCAAAGAATCTGCTAATTACAAAAAAACAATAGATGAATATGCCGAAGATTTAGGAATTACGCCCGGACATTTGAATAAAATTTGTCAAACCGTAGCGTCCCAATCCCCTAAAGAGGTACTAATGAACTATTTTATCACGGAAGCTCAGTTACTATTAACCGATGTAAGCCTTACGATTTCAGAGGTAAGTTATCGCTTAAATTTTGATGACAAAAGTTATTTTACACGTGTTTTTAAGAAAAAAACTGGAAAAACACCAATAGAATTCAGAAAAGGATTGGGTATTAAATTTTAACACGAATGATTGATAAGTGACATTTTCTTTGTAAAAAGTCCTATTATCAGCTCATTTCTATCTTCTAAATTTGTGATATTAATTCGTGAGTGTTCACTTACTAACTTAAAAATATGTCACAAATCACTATAAAAAGTATCGAAACAATCATTGTTGATCTTCCAACAATACGTCCGCACCACCTTTCCATGGCTGTTATGCGGAACCAAAGTATGGTGATCATCCGTTTGTTTTGTAGCGATGGCATTGAAGGTATTGGCGAAGCAACAACTATTGGCGGCATTTCGTATGCTGATGAGGCGCCCGAAACCATCAAATTAGCCATCGACACCTATTTTACTCCTTTATTAATAAATCAAGACGCTACAAAAGTGAATTATTTAATGAAGGTTTTAGACAAGAATGTTTCCGGAAATAATTTTGCTAAATCGGGTATTGAAACGGCTTTGTTAGATGCACAAGCCAAACGTTTAAATGTAAAAGTATCTGATTTATTTGGCGGAGCTATTACAGATCAACTTCCTGTTTTATGGACCTTGGCAAGTGGCGATACCGAAAAAGATATTGAAGAAGCCAAACATTTAATCAGCATCAATCGCCATAACACTTTTAAATTAAAAATCGGTAGAAACGAACCACAAAAAGATGTAGATCACGTTGCTGCCATCAAGAAAGCTTTGGGTAAAGACATCAAAATTACGGTGGATGTAAACCAAGCTTGGAGCGAACAAATTGCGAAACGCTATATTTTACAATTGCAGGAAGCAGGCATTGATTTGATTGAACAACCTTTGGTAAAATCAAACTTTGATGGATTGGCTCGATTGACCGATTTTTTCGATGTGCCGATTATGGCAGACGAAGCCGCTGCTACCGTTTCAGATGCTTTTAAGCTCGCCAAGATTCACGCTGCAAGTGTGTTTGCTTTAAAAATATCCAAATCGGGTGGTTTAACAAACATTGCAAAACAAGCGGCAATCGCACAAGGCGCAGGCATTTCACTTTATGGGGGAACCATGTTGGAAGGCACCATCGGAACCTTGGCATCGGCACATATCTTTTCTACCTTACCTAATTTAGATTGGGGAACAGAATTGTTTGGACCTTTGTTATTAACCGATGATATTGTTAAAAAGCCCATTGAATACAAAGATAATTCATTGGTTATTCCAGAAGGATCCGGTTTGGGCATTGAATTGGATTTAGAGAAAATAGAAAAATACAAACGCAAGTAAATTATGATATACGTAGTAGAAATGGATGTGAACATCCCAGAATCATGGAGCGAAGATAAACTAGCCGATTACATAAAACGTGAACAAGAAACCTCACAAAAATGGCAAAAATCAGGTAAATGGGTGTATTTGTGGCGTGTGGCCGGAAAATATTCTAACATTTCTGTCATCGATGCAGAATCACCAGACGAATTACATCAAATTATCAGTTCATTGCCCCTATTTCCGTATATGAACATCAAAGTAACCAGCGTTTGCAAACATCCAAATGCTATTAGAGAAACAATGATTTAATGAAACGTCAGTTCGAGTATTTTTTGTGTAATGAAATGGAACAAAAATGTATCGAGAACAATTAAAAAAACAAATAACAACAATTAAACAACAATAATATTATGAAAAGAATGGATCAAGCAGTTATAGACAAAACATTAGAATTAATCAAATCTCAAGAAAAAGCAGGTGAAGGAAACGAAAGAGTAAAACAAATCGTTAACCGTCTTTTAGAGGATTTATTCAATACCATGGCAGATTTAGACATCACCTCTGAAGAGATGTGGATAGCTTGCGATTGGTTGACACAAGCGGGTAAAAACAACGAATGGGGATTGATTTTCGCAGGATTAGGAATCGAAAAATTCATTGATGTAAAAATGGATTGGGAAGATGAACAAGCCGGAATCGAAAACAAAACACCTCGTACCATCGAAGGTCCTTTGTATGTAGCAGGTTCGCCAGAATCGGTAGGTTATGCAGAATTGGAAACTGAAGTGGAAGAAAATGCAGAGCGCTTGTATATGAGCGGTTATGTGCGTGACGAGCAAGGAAATCCTGTTCCAGGTGCAAAAGTTGAAGTTTGGCATTGTAATTTGAACGGATTGTATTCTTATTTCGATTCAACGCAACCAGCTTACAATTTACGTCGTGCCATCATCACCGATGCAAACGGAAAATACGAGTTCAAATCATTCTTACCAGTTGGCTATTCGTGTCCGCCAAACGGTTCTACCGATACTTTAATGAGTTTATTAGGTCGTCATGGTTCACGTCCAGCGCACATTCATTTCTTTGTGACAGCGCCAGATTTCAGAAAATTAACTACGCAAATCAACATCGAAGGTGATCCGTTAACATACGATGATTTTGCATTTGCAACGCGTCCAGAATTGGTTCCACCTGTGGTTCGATATTCGGCAGAAGAGGCAGCCAAAGAAGGTAAAGACGAAGCTTTTGCTAAAATTGATTTCGATTTCAATATGGTAAAAGAGAAAGAGCAAGCACCAGCAGGTGAAAACAACAGAAAGAGAGCTTCTGTGTAATAAGAATTGAAGTGTTTTTACAAAAAACATTCAGTAAAAATACTTTATATTAAGCTTCAGGCTTATTTTAATACAACAACAATTAACACGACAAACAGATAAATGATATCTGTGCATTTGTGGCAATAAAAAAGAAAATATGCCAAATATCCCGTTAAAAAATTACAGCTGTCAGTACGAATATTTAGATTTTGGTAAAAATCAAACCATCGTTTTTTCCAACTCATTGGGAACCGATTTTTCAATGTGGAACGAAGTAGTTGAACGGATTAAAAACGATTTCAATATTTTGTTGCACGATACCCGCGGTCACGGAAAATCGACCAACCATCAAAAAGAATTATCGATTGATGAATTAGGCGAAGATGTTATTGAACTGATCGATTATTTACAGCTAAATCATGATTTAGTTTTCTGCGGATTGTCGATGGGCGGATTGATTGGACAATATTTGGGTATTCATCATCCACGCCGTTTCAAAAAGATTATTCTGTCAAATACGGCAGCGAAAATCGGAACAGATGACGGTTGGAATACCCGCATTCAGCAAGTAACCGAAAATGGTTTAGAAAGTATTTTAGAAGGTACCCAAGAACGTTGGTTTACACCACAATTTCGAGCGGAAAATCAACAACGCATCTATGAAATCTTAACCAAATTTGCGGCTAATGATGTAATGGGTTATTGTGCCAATTGTGCTGCTGTTCGCGATGCCGATTTTCATTCACAGCTTAAAAACATCACAGCCAAAACCTTGATTATAGCAGGTAAAGAAGATTTGGTTACCACAGTTGACGATGGAAATTTTATGCAAAACGAAATACCAAATGCCGAATTAAAAGTATTGAATGCCGCACATTTATCAGCGGTAGAATGTGCAGAAGAATTTGCACTAAGTCTCCTCACCTTTTAATTGATAAAAAAATCTGTGGGATTTTATAACGCATTATATAAATAAATAGACTAAAATCATGAAAGAAATACCTCAAATATCCTTAAAAGAAGCCGTTGCCTTAGTGAAAGACGGCGATATATTGTTGCAAGGTGGTTTTGGAATGACCGGAAATCCAGTTCATCTCATGCACGCCTTGGCCGAAACGTCTACCAAAAACCTCACTTTTATTGGTAATAATGTGGGTGAAGCAGGCATTGGTGGCGGACGCTTATTGAGAAACGGACAATTAAAGAAAATGATTGGTTCGTTTTTTACGTCTAATCCCGAAGCAGTAAAAGCAGCACAAGATGGCGCCGTTGAATACGAATTATTGCCACAAGGAACCTTAGCAGAAGCCATTCGTGCCGGTGGTGCCGGAATTGGTGGATTTTTCACGCCAACTTCAGCCGGAACAGCTTTGGCAGAAGGTCGTGAAACGAAAGTTTTAAATGGTGTAGAACAAGTATTTATTCCAGGAATTCGTGGTAATGTAGCGTTTATCCGTGCTTGGAAAGCCGATACTGCAGGAAATTTACAATACCGCATGACCGAACAAAATTTTAACCGTGCCATGGCAACTGCCGCCGATTTGGTGATTGCCGAAGTCGAAGAAATTGTGCCTGTGGGCGAAATTGCGCCAGAACATATTCATACACCAGGTTCGTATGTGGATTATTTGGTGCAAGCTACCTTGACCTTAGAAGATTTAGGAAGTTCAGCTACGGTATCATCAAGCAAAAAAGTATCGGAAGCCCGAATGAATATGGCAAAACGCGCTTTAAAAGAATTGAAAAAAGGCGATGTGGTGAATTTAGGAATTGGTATTCCGACCTTAGTGGCAGATTTAATTTCGGAAGAAGACGGCATTATTCTACATACCGAAAACGGAATGTTAGGCGTTGGTCCGGCGCCGACAGATGGTGGTGGCGCAATGGATTATCCGGTAAATGCAGGAAAAGTACCAATCACAGCCTTGAATGGTTCGTCGTATTTTGATTCAGCAGATTCTTTTGCGATGATTCGTGGAAAACACGTTGATGTGGCTGTAATGGGCGGATTGGAAGTAGATGAACAGGCAAATTTAGCCAATTGGGCAGTTCCCGGTCAACCTTTGTTGGGTGTAGGTGGCGCGATGGATTTGGCCTCGGGTGCAAATAAATTAATCATTACGATGATGCATACCGAACGTGATGGTTCGCCTAAAGTTGTTCCGACTTGTGAATTGCCGTTAACCGCAATCAAAGCAGTGGATATGGTGATTACCGATAAAGCCGTTTTTGAATACATCGACGGACAATTAACCTTGACAGAATTGATGCCGGGTGCCACTTTAGAAGATGTACGCGCAACAACTACAGCGAAATTTGTAGAAAAATTGGATTAAAAAATGTATAATGTAAACCCGTTGGATGTAATTATTTCCATCACATAGAAACATAGATTTTTCTTATGTTTTTGAAAGATTATGATAGACGTTTTACTTTTCGCATAGCAAACTATGTGAAAAATAGTATTATTTTCTATCCCATCTTTACCAATTAGTTATAATTCTATGAGTCTATGTGGTTAATTTTTTATTTATTTTGAATTAAACCCAACGGGTTAATGTAATAATTTTGCAGAATCCACCTAACAAAGATATAATGGACAGATTCCTTCAAAAAATTATTACTTCGCAACTCATTATTTACACGGTTCGCTGTTTGATAGGTTTCGTTATCGGCTATAAATTGCTGTTGGCGTTTCCCGAATACGAACTATTTTGGTTGTTGTTATCCATTATTTTGGTTATTTCGCCCGAAGGAAAAGATTCGCGCAAACTGACAATCGACAGGGTACGTTCTAATTTCATCGGTTCTTTTGTCGGTCTGTTTTGTTTGATGATTGACCAAAATTTGAATATTGGTGTTTTGATGTTTGGCATCGTGATTACTAGCATTATTTGTTACTTTTTTAAGATAATGAATACCGCAAGGGTAGCTGTTGTAGCGTTACTGATAATTTTATTGCAGCCTCATTTGTCTGATATTGAATTGACACCATTTGTACGTTTTGCCACCGTTACAGCAGGTTGTTTAATTGGTTTAACGATAACTGTTTTAAGCTCGATGCTGATTCGGAAACTGAAAAGAAAATACGGAATTGCTTATTGATTCTTCCTGCAAGGTCTGAGAGACCTTGTAGGTATAAAAAAACTAAAGACCTACAAGGTTTTGGAAACCTTGCAGGAGTTGCGACAAGAGTTTGAGTTTAAATCGTCAGTTCGAGTGTTTTTTGTGTAATAAAAATGGAACAAAAAATGTATCGAGAATAATTAAAAGTAATAATATGAATCCCTTCCTGCAAAGTCTCGCATCCAGATAGTTATCGGAACTTGTAGGTATAAAACAAACTAAAAACCTACAAGGTTTTGGAAACCTTGCAGGAGTTGCGGCAGAAGTTTGAATCCTATCGTCAGTTCGAGTGTTTTTTGTGCAATAAAATGGAACAAAAAATGTATCGAGAACAATGATTCTCAACCGAAGGAGAAACCTCGTGTTAGGGATTACCTTCGGTCAATTCGGCTAAAGCCTCGGGTGCAGTGAAAATCCTTGTGTGGAGTGCAACGGAACAAAAGATTGAAACGGATAGCCCGACCCGCCTCGGAGGGGAACACCCAAAAAATAAAACTAATTAAAATCTGAAAAAATGAATAAAGAAGCATATATAATAGACGGAATTCGGACGCCAGTAGGCAGTTTCGGAGGCACTTTAGGCGCTGTGCGTGCTGATGATTTGGCAGCAATGGTGATTGAAGAATTGGTCAAAAGAAACCCTTATATTCCTACCGAAGCTATTGACGATGTCATTTTAGGATGTCATAATCAGGCGGGAGAAGATAACCGAAATGTAGCTCGAATGGCTGCTTTGTTGGCAGGATTGCCTGTGACTGTTCCTGGTGAAACCGTAAACCGCTTGTGCTCATCAGGTATGGCGGCAATTGTACACGCCAATCGTGCAGTAAAAGCAGGCGACGGCGATTTGTTTATTGCCGGTGGTGTAGAGCACATGACGCGCGGTCCTTTGGTGATTTCTAAACCATCGAAAGCTTTTGGAACCGATTCTAAAATGGAAGATTCATCGTTTGGCTGGCGTTTTGTCAATTCAAAAATGAATGAAATTTACGGTACGGATCCTATGGGAATTACCGCAGAGAATTTAGTAGATATGTACCATATTTCTCGTGAAGATCAAGATAAATTTGCGTTGGCATCGCAAGTAAAAGCGACAAAAGCGCAAGAAAACGGTCGGTTAGCTGAAGAGATTATGGATGTGGTCATTCCGCAACGTAAAGGCGAACCGATTGTATTTTCAAAAGATGAGTTTGTTCGACCTAATTCTACAATAGAGGGATTGCAAAAACTAAAACCTGCTTTTAAAAAAGACGGAACTGTTACTGCAGGAAATGCCTCGGGATTGAACGACGGAGCAGCAGCTGTTTTTGTTGCATCGGGCGAAGCAGTTGAAAAATACGGTTTAAAACCTATGGCTCGGATTGTTTCGTCAGCCGTAACCGGTGTAGAACCACGCATTATGGGTATCGGTCCTGTTACTGCGACACAAAAAGCTTTGGAAAGAGCTGGATTGACATTAGATGATATCGATGTGATGGAATTCAACGAAGCCTTTGCCGCACAAGCTTTGGCTTGTACACGAGCTTTAGGTTTGTCTGATGACGACCCTCGTATCAACAGAAACGGCGGCGCTATTGCTATCGGACATCCGTTAGGCATGTCGGGAACGAGAATTACTTACACTGCTGCTTTAGAATTGCAGAAAACCAAAGGAAAATATGCTTTAGCCACTATGTGTGTGGGCGTTGGACAAGGTTATGCTATTATTTTAGAACGCGTGTAATTTTTCAACACTGCATAACTTTTGAAATTTTCTTTAGTATAAATAAACCACAGATTAAAGGATTTACACAGATTTTTCATAATTCTATAAAACCTTTAATCTGTAACAAATTTTTTTTAGAAACTAAAAGTTTTGCACTAAAAATATATAGTTTTAATTAGCTAATGAGACCAAAACCCCACAATGTTTAAAAAACTCAAGTGTTCAAAAGTTTTTTTTTTAGAAGATTCGTCAGTTCGAGTAGCGAAGTAGAACGGAGCATATCGAGAACTTCTCGATACAATTTTTCTTCATCCCGATAGCTATCGGGACATTACGAAAAATCACTCCTTTAGATTTGTATCTATAAAAATAAGTAAATTTATCATAAAGAGAAAAGTGTTTAAGTAAACTATCACCCGCTCAGAGAAAAACTCATACTTCGATTTAGACTTAAACACTTCTTATCAAAAAATCTCAAATAGAAATTCGGGCTAATGACCCATTATAAAGGAAATTCGGGCTAATGACCCATTATAAAGGAGTTGAGTTAATGATAAGTTTCTCT